>JAFGEF010000092.1 GCA_016931715.1 Sedimentisphaerales bacterium | reverse complement strand
GATTCTCTGGATTGTGCCGCTCATCCTGAACCGGCTCATAAATCAGTAATAACTGCAGCTCCTGCTCCTTTATTAAGCTGGACGCCGGGAATGGATGCCGATAAACATGATTTGTATTTCGGAACAGATTTTAACGATGTCAATTCAGCCGACAGGAATAATCCTCTCGATGTTTTATTGGGTCAGGCTCACGATGCAAATACCTTCAATCTGGCTGGTGTGCTTGATCTCAATCAGACTTATTACTGGCGAATCGACGAAGTCAATGCCATGCTTAATCCTTCTATTATTAGAGGTGATGTTTGGAGTTTTTCAACGCATGATTACCTCATCGTAGATGATTTTGAAAGTTATAAAAATAATTCTCCAGATAAAGTGTCTCAGAAATGGATTGACGGCAAAGGCTTTTTAGCAGATGAGTTCTATCCAGAGGGAAATTCCGGTAATAATACAGCCTCAACAGTCGGCTATGATCCTAATACCGGCAATATTATGGAAACTACTATTATCAAGAGCGGCAAGCAAAGTATGCCGATATTTTTCGACAATACAGGGACCACAAATGTCTCGGAAGTAACAAGGACCTTTGAAGATGTTCAGGATTGGAAAGCTTACGACGTAAAAACGCTGGTACTTTTCTTCTGCGGCGAACCTAACAACACAGGTCAAATTTACGTTAAAATCAACGGCAAAATGATCACTTATAATGCCGATAATGGTGCCATTGCCCGGCCTTTCTGGACACAATGGAATATAGATTTGTCACCATTTGCGGCAAGGGGAAGTCTCAAGGTCAGCAATCTTGCAGTTGGAATATCTGGCGGCAATTCAGGTATTGTCTATATCGACGATATTCGCCTGTATCGTGACGCACCTTTGCCCACTGACAAAATAATTCAACTTGACGATTTCGGGGACCACCAGGTTATCCAGCGTACTATTGGCACTTTGCAGGGAACAGTGAATGTCACTGGCACGTTCAGCCACAGCGATGTTAATCAAATCGAAGCACAGGTTGTGGATTTCACAACAGGCAATACAATTGCTGCATGGCAGGATATGACAATCGAACCAGCAAATAGTCATTTTTCCGGCACAATCACTGTCCCGCAGGGATACTGGTATCGTATTATTGTACGTGCATTAAGCAGCAGCGATGTTGAAATAGGCAGAACAAACGGAACCAATTCATGGGGTGTAGGTATCAATATCCTCTGTATTGGCCAGTCAAACATGGTGGGAAATGGCAGTATCCACACCTACCACACTCTGGACCATGACATGGCCGGCCTCTATAGTAATGACCGGAAATGGAAGAAATTTGCTGATCCATATGACGGCGGCGGACTCACTGCAGACACCGACTACGATTCGTGGATAGGCGTTTCCATGATCCCGTATCTGCTGAACTCTCTCGCCCGAACCATGCCCGGCGTCCCTATCGGGATAGTGCCGGCCGCAAAGGGTTCAACCCCGCTACACGGCACAGTAAAAACATGCTGGCTCTACCGTGATGAAGCGAACCATTTTAATTCGGATAATATGTACGGTAATTCGATAGCGAAAGCACGAATCGTGGGAGGCGTTGAACTCATTATCATGCATCAGGGAGAAACAGATGCGCAAAATGTCGTCTCGACAGAACAGTACATAGCCGACTTTAAGACTTTTCTTGCTCATTACCGTGAAGATTTATATCCGTCTATACCTTTATTTTTCTGCCAATTGGCCCGCTCATTTACTACTATTGCCGAAAAGAACCGCACTGACACAAACATGCAGGCGATTCGTGCTGCGCAATTGTATTCTGATGATCCGAACAACGATATCTATATGGCCGCGACGTGTATTGATGTTTCCGTAAGACCAAACGATGACCACTATTATCAGGACGCCTACGACACAATTGGTTTGCGTATTGGAAACGCCATTGCGTATTATTTCGACAAATCTGATTACTACCGTGGGCCGGAGATTGCGTCAGCGGCACTCAGCGGGGATAGAACTTACATTGATGTTTCCATTTCACACAGGGGCGGAAATGACCTGACTCCGGTAACCGGTATTACAGGATTTGACGTTCTTAACTCATCAGACGCAGCGCTCAGCATATCATCTGTAGAGAAAATTGATTCGGCAAAGTTGAGGATAAATTTGAGTGCAGCCGCACCTTCTGGACCAATCAGTATAAGATATCTCTATGGCAAAAGCCCGAATATATCGGGTGCTGTTCACGACAATACCTCATTGCAGCTTCCTTTAGAGCCGACAGCAGCAACCATTGTGGTATCTGAACAATAACAACATATATGCTGTATCGCAGAAATATATTATTATTGATTTTCTGGTCAATAAATAGCTGCGCTCGCTGCTTTGCACTTAAAATAATAAAATCCTTGCTTATTCTAAAAAAATCCCTATAATGCTGATTTTCGTGTAAGAATAACATATTAAAGACTTTTACCGAGACAGATATTTTAAAAGTTTTACACAAAATGATAATTAGGAGATTGTTTTATGGCACTAAAGATACATTACGAAAAAGACGCCCCGATTGATGCTCTCAAGGGTAAAAAAGTTGCAGTAATCGGTTACGGCAGCCAGGGCCACGCACACAGCCTGAATCTGCGTGACAGCGGCGTAGAAGTTGCAGTCGCGGAACTTGAAGGAACCGATAATTTCAAACTCGCTAAAAAGCATGGATTCAAGCCGTCAGATATAAAAACAGCAATGAAAGGCGCAACGCTGATTATTATTACGCTCCCTGATGAACTTCAGGGAAAGATTTATACAGACTTTATTAAACCAAACCTCGTCGCTAGACAGACACTCGGTTTTTGCCATGGATTCAATATCCACTTCAAATATATTGTTCCGCCTGATGATGTTAACGTTGTAATGATTGCACCAAAAGGACCGGGACATCTGGTTCGCAGCGAATTTGAAAAAGGCGGCGGAGTGCCCTGCCTGGTCGCAGTTGAAAAAGACGCCACCGGAAACGCAAAAGACATTGCACTTGCCTGGGGCAACGGCATGGGCGGTGCAAGAGCCGGTATTATCGAAACAACTTACAAGGAAGAGACTGAAACAGACCTGTTCGGCGAACAGTGCGTTCTTTGCGGCGGCCTGACCGCTTTAATTAAAGCCGGTTTCGAGACACTCGTAGCGGCAGGCTATCAGCCCGAAATCGCATATTTCGAATGTATGCATGAAGTGAAACTTATCGTTGACCTTTTGTATCAGGGCGGCATGAGTTATATGCGATACAGTATTTCCAACACGGCAGAGTATGGTGATTTGACTCGCGGACCGAGAATTATCACAGACAAAACAAGGTCTGAAATGAAAAAGATTCTCGGTGAAATCACCTCCGGCGCTTTCGCAAAGGAATGGGTCAATGAATACAAAACAGGCTGTAAAAACTTTAACGCACTCTACGAAAAAGACCACGACAGCCAGCTCGAAACAGTCGGCAAAAAACTCCGCAAAATGATGAAGTGGATTGATTCAAAGGAAATGTAGAAATATTAAATTTTTTAAGACAAAGGGGACAGTTACAACAAATAATCGTCCCCTTTTTTTAAAACATTGTACGCACCTTGATATACTATCTATTTTACATAGCTCTGCGTTTCTTCAGTAGTTTCGGTTGACGGCGAACAAGCTTATGACCATGTTTTTTTTGTTCTGTATAAATATGTTCAAGATATTTCTCTATATCCTGTCCATATTCCTGTTCTATCTCGTGTCGCACTTTTCTTACTTTTTCAACAATCGAGTCTTTCATTTTAGGCCTCCATTAACTCCTCGGGCGTACAGATAATAGGTGTTTGATAACCAAACTCATCATTAATGGTTTGAACGATACTTATAACCCGACCGGCTGCAATATGTGTACAATTCCATGTAACCAAATAATCCATGCCATTATAAACCGCCAATGCCAGATGGAATGCATCATTCCTTGCTTTTTCCGGGATATCTAAAACAAGATAGTAACGTTCTGCCAGTTCCGCCAGTTCAGGTGACATTTCAAGAACTTGAAACTCTTTAATTGCTTCTAAACGTTTTTGAGCAGACTTCGGATCACCTCGTGATATTTCCTCATATACGATTTGTGAAACAAAAGCATCGAAAGATGGCAGAGCTTTTTCCCACCATTCAAGCGTAATCTCCTGATGTGCGGCAACAATAATATCTCGGGATCTGCGAGATGTGTAATAGCTTATAACACTTGATTCTATATAAACCGTCTTCATAACAATATTTTACTAAATATCTATGAAAAATAAAACTTTTTTCTATGTTAATTCAAATTCAATTGGTTTTATGAGTATCCTTATCACTGGGCGTATATTGTGTTGTCCATATATTATTTCTTGTATCCACAACACTCGTCATAAATAAATGACCGTCATGGCCTTAAGTGGATGATCTTTATTTATGCTCTGTGTCTTAATATGTTATTAAGAGAGCTTTTTGAATTCCCAAACAGGATTTTTAGTTCGCCAGAACAGTTCCGGCAAGGTGACATATTCAACCGGAACTTCTTTAATATATTCCTTCATTTGAGCCGCGAGGAACTTCATTCCCATCTGCTCCGATTCCATATGACCCATGTAGATAATAGCTTTTTTCTTTCCTGCTTTTATCACGTCAAGGACATATCCGGCCGTTTCCCACTCATCCGTTTCGCCGATTATGAATACATCTACATCATCTCGTGCAATCGCCCTGGCACAGGCATCTGAACCTGCATTACCAAGGCTTGTTACTATGTGACTGACAGGCATCTTCGGGTCACCTTCTATGCGCATCGTGCGAATATCCAGCTTTTTAGCCATATTCTGCACGAATTCCGCGAGCGGTATCGATGGAAACGTAAATGCGTTCCTGCCCTGTGGATTAAGATTGTTTTCCCAGCCCATTTCCTTAATCAAGCCTTTTAAAATACCATCGGGGCTTCCAATATGCAGAGCGTCGTGCAGATGCAGCACAATCATATTATTTTTCTCGAAGAAATCACGTTTGAATTTATAAGTGGCATCATTCTGGAATTGAGCCGTATTGTCCTGGTGACTAAAATAAGTCGATTCGTGAGTAATGACCATGTTCAGACCTTTATCAATTGCCCGTTTGGCAGCGTCGAGCGTGACCATTATAACCGAAGCTATCCCCCTGACTTCTGTATCCATGCTGCCGGCGGTAATTTTGTCTATTCGGCCAACTCCGATTTGTTCCGAGCCAAGTTTATCTCTCATGCGTTCGATGATTTCTCTTGCTGTAATTGCCATAGTTTACTGCTCCTGCACTTATTATTTATAATCTTGCTCAATAATGCCATTCAGGCTTGTCGGCGAACCAGAATGGTTCCGACATATCGATATATTCGACAGGGATTTCTTTAATAAATCCCCTGAGCCATTCTGCACAGAACTTCATCCCTGGCATATCTGATTTTAGATGCCCCAAATAAATAACGGCTTTATTTTTGCCTGATGAAAAAGCATCTATCGCATATTCGTTGACGTCCCATTCATTTGCTTCGCCAATTATGATAACATCTATATCATCCTGCGATAAAAGTTCAACACCCTGAGTCAGCGTTGTATTGCCAAAACCGATAGCCGCACGTTTTACGGGCATTTTCGGGTCTCCAAGCACACGCAGCGTGCGGATATTAAGCTTTGTTTCAATCTCTTTGGCAAACTGCAAAAGAGGTATCCCGTCAAAATTAAACATATTCGAGTTTTGAGGATCGACATTTTTCTCCCAGCCAAGTTCTCGCATGGCGCCTTCGACGTTACCGTTCGGTTTTCTTGCAAGCCAATGATCATATAAGCGAAATACCACAATATTATTTTTTTCAAGAAAATCTTTTTTAAACAGATAGGTTGAGTCCTGCTGATATTGCGTTATATTGTTCTGCTGCGAGTAAAATGCAGGCTCGTGTGTAATAACCATGTTCCTTCCGCTTGCGGCCGCACGCTGAACTACATCAAGAGTAGCAATTATCGCTGTGGCGATTCCTTTTACAGACATTTCAGAATTGCCAACAATAATATTGTCCAAAGTCTGGCCTGTCCATGGCGCTCCAAGTTTGCTTTTGATTCGTTCGATTATCTGGCCGGCGGTAATTGCCTGCGAACTATGCAATTCCTGTGAATATGCAAATTTAGCTGCCATTACACCCATTGAAGCAATAAGAAAATCACGGCGCGAGGGATTTTTAATTGTCATAGTTTTATTCCTCAATTCATAAAAAATATTCATATCGGATTAACCTTTTATCATAGTAACCTTTCCTGAAATAACGTCAAATAGATTCTTATCAAATATATCTTTAAGAATAAACAACACACTTGTTCATGCAGAATTTTAAACAAAGCCGGATAAAAACTCCTGCGATGTTTTCTATTTTTTATTATCGAGCAGCAAAAGATTATTTTCAAATATATCGAAATCTTATATAATCCGTCAGCCGTTGAGCAGAACCACAAAAAAATGTGATCTGCCGTAAAGTAAATATAAGACAATTTTATAATATGAGGTATATTTTGTTACGCAAACTCGAACCAATGTCAAGAACCGGTTATAACAACCTGATGAAGGAATTAACACAACTTGAAACTGTGGAACTTCCCGAAGTTCTGAAAAACGTAGCCGAGGCACGCGAACTGGGGGATTTGAAGGAAAACGGCGCATATATTTACGGTCGTGAGCGGCAAGGTCATATAGTCGGACGCATTGGTGAACTGAAGGGCAAACTTAACCGTGCGGAAATCGTAGATTGCACAAAGGTCGAATGTGACAAGGCTCGCTTCGGGACTGTTGTAACTCTTCTGGATTTGGATACTCAAAAGAAAATAATCTATCAGCTTCTTGGTCCTGATGATGCTGATTTTGATACCGGAAGCATTTCAATTTATTCACCTATAGGAAATGCCATTCTCGGTTGTTCGGTTGGAGACAAGATTTCAGTGGAACTGCCCCGGGGCGTACGCAATTTACAGGTAACCGATATCGCCAGGTCTCTCGTCGATTAGAATTTTAAGCATACTGTTCAAATGTAATGAAAATGATTACATTTAGACAATTCGCCGGATATTATTTACTTAACTTTTGCAAAACTCTTGTTATTTACTCAAACTTTACCCAATCGATTTCAACAGGTTTTGCATCTTTATGTATCACAACCAGGTCATGGACACCGGACGCACTTCCTGAAACGGCTGCTTTGACTTCGCTCAAATTAGAATTTTTGGCAATATCAACTTTTGCAAGCAACTGTCCATCAATCGAATCTATTCTGATTTCAATAGTGCTGCCTGTTTCAGATAAAGCTTTTACAGAGACAGATTTCAACTTATTTTGGCCGAAATCAACCTTATTATATCGAATCCAGGCATCCTGTGCTGCCAAGATGGTTTTCCATCCATTTTTTGTCTGATTCGGATCAACGAATGCGATAGATGCGCCTTCCTGGCTTATTTCACTATATCTGTCGATCTGAATTTCCTTGAGAGCGCTGGAAATACCTACTCCGCGATGAGTTGGAATTACTTTCTGGATTGTACCATCCTCGTTGAAGTACAGATAATCTGCCTTTATGGAGCGGTTCTTATCAAAGTTCGGGGATAAATCCTTGTCATGGTAAAACAAATACCACTGTCCTTTATATTCCACTACAGAGTGATGATTTGTCCAGCAGCCGCTGGCTGATTCGTCCATAATTACACCCTTCCATTCATAAGGTCCCATAGGACTGCTTGCGGTTGCGTATTCAAGCCTTTCTGTGTTGTTTTGAACATGCGGATACGACAAGTAATATATCCCGTTTCGTTTAAACGGAAATGGACCTTCGCGAAGTCCCTTTCTTGGAAGATTTGCAATTTGACGCGGCTGTGAATCTATTTCAAGCATATTATCTTTCAGTTTGACACACATTAAATCTGAGTAAAAAAGATATGCGCTTCCGTCATCGTCTATGATTATTCCGGGATCTATGCCGCGTACGCCATTTATTGGCTGTGCTTCCGGCTTAAACGGACCATAAGGTTTATCTGCTACGGCAACGCCAATCCTGCCGCCTGTTGGATAATAGAAATAATATTTCCCATTCTTCTCGACGCAATCTGGCGCCCACATATCATAAGATTGACGGCCAAGCCATGGAACCTGTGCCTGGGACAAAATTACTCCATGATCCTTCCAATCCGTCAGATTTTCGGAAGAATAAACGTGATAGTCTTCCATGCAGAACCAGTTGGAACGCCCACCGCGGCCCGGGGGAGTCGGAATATCATGGGAAGGATACACATAAATTTTGCCTTCAAATACTCTTGCAGTAGGGTCTGCTGAAAACTGCTCCATTATTAGAGGATTTTGAGCCAGCGCAAGATTAGTGACAAATAAAAAGAGTGTGCCAAGGATTAGTGAGTAGTAGTTGTACCGATTCATCTGTGATTCCCCTTTTCAATTCTTAAACAACATAATAATTTTAATCAATATAGAGTAGATAATTTTACCAAAATCATCCTGAGTGGTCAAGAAACATTATATTTTTTATTGACATGTTTGTTCTAATGCTGTATTTATCAGGATTGTATTGAAGGCTGAAATTTTAAACGCGATACCTTCAATTAAAGTTATCAGTTAAATGTTAATTTTAAGGATTGCGAAAATGAAACGGAGATTGTTTTTATCTGCGGGATGCCTTCTTCTGTCATTCCTGTTGACGGGCTGTGACATGTTAAAAACGGACACAGGCTCGAAGAAAGAGAAATTCTATGTTTTTCTGTGCTTCGGGCAGTCAAATATGGAGGGCTTTCCAGGAACGATTCAGGAACAGGATAAGACTGTTGATAGTCGCTTTCAGGTCCTTGCGGCTGTTGATTTTCCAAACCTGAACAGAACAAAGGGGAAATGGTATGATGCAGTTCCGCCGTTATGCAGAGCAGATTCAGGTCTTTGCCCGGCGGATTATTTTGGCAGAACAATGGTCGCCAACCTTCCTGAAAATATCCGGGTAGGCGTTATTAATGTCTCGGTAGCCGGCTGCAAAATTGAACTCTTTATGAAAGATTCCTTTCAGACAATTTCTTCTACGGCCGCTCCATGGCTGCAAAATATAATCAAGATATACAGTGGAAATCCCTATCAGCATCTTGTCGATATGGCAAAAATTGCTCAAGCAGACGGCGGCATTATAAAAGGAATTCTGCTCCATCAGGGCGAATCAAACACAAATGACAGGGAATGGCCGAATAAAGTTAAAAGCATTTATGACAATCTGATTAATGACCTTAATCTAAAGGCTGAAGAAGTGCCGCTGCTTGCCGGTGAGGTTGTCAATGCTGACCAGCGGGGAACTTGTGCAGGTGTGAATAACATTATTGCGAAGCTGCCTGAAACGCTTCCCAATTCCTATGTTATTTCATCAGCCGGCTGTACAAGCGCAGAACGACTGCATTTCAATTCGGCTGGTTACAGAGAATTGGGAAAGCGCTACGGTGAAAAGATGCTTTCATTAATGGGTTATAAGATTGCAGAAACTAAACCTGCTGCACAATCCGCTGCACAGCCTTGATTAATTTGAAGTTCCGGGGATATTTAAATAATTGCTGTTATGAATTGATTAGGATATCTGTTTCTTTCAAGTTCCAATTATTAGGAGGTCATTAAATGAAAACCAAATATACGACTTGTTGTTTTACACTGATGCTCTTTTTGACTCTTTCCATCTCATGTGCCAATACCTCAATTTCCGCCAGCCGCGATGAATCCGCCGCTGATGCGGAAAAGACACTCGTTCCCCATTCATCATGGACATGCGAGATGCCTGATGGTATTCCAAAGCCTGAAAATGGCGTTCTCGTTTTCGATGCCCAGATAAATCTGGATCAGGTTTACGATGTCGGCAAGACCCAGTACGGCCGGCGACAAGTCCTTGTCGTTAAGGATGGTACGATAACCGGTGAAAAAATAAAGGCCTCTGTGATGCCTCTGGGACTTGATTTTCAACTGACTCTGTCCAGCGGCGTTATTGAAATCGAACAGGTACTGGTCTTTCGGACGAACGATAGTAAATACATCTATGTGCGGAATGCCGGTACAGGTATCAGTGAAAAAGATGTGAGAATAGTAATGGATTTCGAGGCGCCAAACAACAGTTCGTCCGCGTGGCTCAACACAGGCAAGTATGTCGCCCGGCGCACTGTTGACTTAACGGCTAAAACTCTCAAGATGAGTGTCTATGACGTTTCCGAAGCTGCGGCCAAAATTGAAGCGGCTAATGCCGTTAAGATTTCAAAGCCGGCCGATGTCCCCCTTCAGTCATGGGACTATAGAAAAGCTTCTCCGTCCGAACAGAGAGGAGAACAAATTATCACTGAGAATGTAACTCTCGGCGCGAGCACTTCTGTTGGAGCAAGCAAGAGAGGCATGAGAAACATTATCCCGATTACAGGAGGTACGTTGACCGGTATGATTACAGGCAAAGTTCTTCCCGGCGGTGCGGATTATCAAAACCTTTCAAATCCGGCTACGATAGACGCACGTTATCTCTGGCAGACTGATGAAGGAGAAGTCATCATCGTCCGAAATGCAGGACCTTTCGGGTCTCTGGTTCCCACATTTGAGGCTAAAGTCGATGGTAAGTATGCATGGCTCAACAGCGGGATATACCTGAGTTCAAATCCGGGAATGGGCGCTGGCGGCGTGAGCCTTACAATGTACAAGAGCAAGTAAGCCGTGCAAAGACAAACGACTAAAGACTATTTAAAGACACGGATTAACGCTGATTTATTAAAAAGAAAGGTAGGGTGCGATGAATCGAGGATTTTGCATGAAGCTCACGCTTTCACCTTTCTGAGTAGTAGTCTGGCATGATAAAAAATTAGTTTTGCACCTACCCATTTTTGTACACGCGATAATCCCCTGACCCATGCCGGCAAGGGATTTAAGCCGCCCCCAAAACAACTGATCGCACTGAAGATTCTCTCAATTTCATACCGAAGTTTCAGGAGTTCTTTGCATTGTTTGCCAAAGTGTTGCCAT
>JAFGEF010000091.1 GCA_016931715.1 Sedimentisphaerales bacterium | reverse complement strand
AGTTAGACATACTTTAAGAAAGAAAAAATTGCTTGTGTTTAATTTTTTCTTTCTTAAACAATGAAGTTAAACTATTTATGAATAAGCAGTTAAAGCAATGCAGCGGATTGTATGAAGAAAATCGATTTAAAAGATTTTCTTCATACAATATATGTCTAACTTCAATTTTGCAGAACTCATTTGTTATTTTTGCAATAGGAGGATGTTTTCGGCTGTTTATTCAGTTTGAACACACTCTTTATAAAAACGCCTGAAGAAATACAGGTATCTTTTGTTGAAAACGTAGTCGATGGATTTGCTTGAACCTTCGACTCGAAGCTCAACTTTGTTGGCGTTGGCGATCTTTTCCAAAAAAGGAAGCTCTGCCAGAACCCATGCCCGTTCAAAAAAACCGGATTTATCTGAACCCAGGAATGTCAGAATGTATCTCTGTTTATCTATGATAAAGATTAATCTTTCAGGAGATAGTGTGTCCCCTGGAAAATTATGCTGGTAAAGCAGCCGGTAATATACGGTCAGGCTTTTATAATTATATTTTTGTACAATCAAATAGTCATCGGAGGAACGTCCGTCAGCAAGCTTCAATCCGCCCATTCCACCAAGCTCAATTGTGGTATATCCCTGAACTTCATCTGAAGTTGTGAACCGGTAATCTTTGGCAAAATTATAAGAATCACCGCAGCCGAAAATCAATATTGCCGTAAGAGATGCTATTAAAATAAGATACCTGTTGCTCATAGATTTACCTTATTTTTTAAATCTGTTCCTGTATGCCCGGAGCTACCTGTACTTCGCAGGCATCATTTATAATATATTATCAAATCTATTGTGATAAATCAATTTTTTGTCACAAAACTGCTGTAAATGATATTCAAACTGTTTTCATAGCCCATCGAAATTTTGCTGATGCGCTTCTCGGATTTGAATTGATTTCTTTGAATTGCGGCACGATTACATCTTCCGCCGCAGATTGGTAGGTACCGTTTTTCACGCCTTCGCGAAATGATTTTTTTACAAGCCTGTCTTCGCCGCTGTGAAAACTAATAATGCCGATTCTTCCTCCCGGCCGCAGGCAATATGGTGCAATGCGCAGTAATTCTTTCAGAGAGCCAAGCTCGTCATTTACTAATATTCGCAGAGCCTGAAACGTCAGTGCGGCGGGGTGCAAAAGGTTTGATTTCGAGCTGAGCTGTTTTTTCTTCCATGCTTTTGCAGATAATCCTTTGGCTCTGAAAATCAGCTCTACGAGCTGCGAGGTCTGCGTAATCGGTTCTGTTTGCCTTTCTGCTGCAATCATGCTCGCGATTTTCTCATGGTCGCGCTCGTCAGCAAATTCTGATAAAACATTCGATAATTCTTCTTCGGAAAGTTTATTGAGCAAATCCGCACCGGTTTGCTTGAGCCTGTCGTCCATTCTCATATCAAGCGGGCCTTCATGTTTATAGCTCATGCCGCGTTGGGGATTGTCTATCTGCATACTTGATACGCCGAGGTCGGCGAAAATGATGTCATAGCCGTCGATTTTTTCCTTGTTCAGTGCATTGGCGATGCCCGCGAAGTTGCTGCGATAGAAACTTGCCGGGACATTTTCCATGCTCAGCCGCTCTCGTGTGCGTTCGAGTTCGTCTTTATCGACATCGAAAGCGATGAGTTTTCCGTTGTGACCAATGCGTTTCATAAATTCCATTGCATGGCCGCCATAGCCGACTGTGCAGTCAGCGACTATTTCACCGGGCTTTGTCGCAAGGTTCTCCATAACTTCTTCTATAAGAACCGGGATATGTGTAGTGACAGGTGTTTTGCCTTTTTCGAGCAGATGGTCGCGCATCTCCGGGTATGCTTCGATGTTATGCTCTTTGTATTTGTGCTCGAAGCGTCTCGGATGCGAGCCGCCATACCTTGGCCGCCGTTTATGCTGCGGCTGCCCGCCATTACCTGTTTGTTCAATTGAATCCATATATTTATTTAGGCACAGATTTCTTTACTCCATTTGTCTTTCCATCGCAAGCTGAAATTCAGATTCTATCTGTTATTTCTCAATTTGTCGATATAAACCAGCTCCCCGTTTTTATCTTTGTATTTCCAGAACTTCCAGCCGTTCAATTTTATTTTCTTTGTAACTTCCATTCCTGCCATAGACGGACTGTTGAATATTTTCCCATTCACTTTAATCCGCCCATTTGAGAAAACAAATGCCCTGTATTCTTTATTTTTATAATTAGCATAAATAGATTTGCCTGTTGAAAAATATCCCTGCAAAGGTCTCCCGTCAGATTTCTTAATTTTTACTTTTGAAATTTTACCGTCAGACCTTGTTTTATGCCCGATTATCCCATCTAATTGTTTTATCCACTGGTCTTTAAGCTTGCTTTTCAACAATGGCCTTAGATCATTTGAACGCTTTAGGTTCCCTTTGATTTTATTTCCTGCCGGATAAGCGATTCTGAGAACTAAAGATTCGATTTCCTTTATATGTTCTTCTTTCCGGATAATATAAAGACTGAAATGCGTCCATTTATTCTGGTGCCTGTCTTTATTGTGAGCGTTTATCCTTCGCTTTAAGTCTCTTGCAAGACCGACATAGTAAAGCCTGTCTTTCTTAAATAGAGCATAAATCCCCTGATGACCTTTGATTATATCAGTAATGACCGAACTGAAGTCATCTAAAACCTTTGCGCCTATTTTTTCCAGATGACCTGTCACAATGGATTTCGTCTTTATTATTCTTTTCTTCTCCACAATTGCATACCTCAAATATTTATAAAATACCTATAGGGCAAGACACAAATCTATGAAACTTTATTAGCATTTCGATAAGTATGTTTAAGAGCATTTGTAAGGTAGTTACCCACAATATCAGCACCGGGATAATCAAGGCTTTTTGAATAGATGCACATGTTACGTAATCGGTCGAGAATTTCCTGTTTCCATAAGGAAGGTATAATAATCCGAGAATATTGATTTTCAACCTGACCCACTTCTTCAGATATCGTTCTATGATCAAATATATTTGCAATCAATTCTCCGTGTTCAAATCCCAGTCGCCCTGCAACAGTAAAGAATCCTTGCTGTACTTCAATCCGATGAAATGGAATTGGGTAATGAAGTTTTGTAATCCAACAGCGACCATCAGTACTAAAAGCAGTGGCATCTAAATTTACTTGACCTATTTTTGGTGGCAATCGATAACGATCCATGTTATGTATTTCAGATTTCCATCTTTCTCTAACTTCAACCTCGAAACTTGTTTGGTTAAACCACCAGATTGCTCCCGGCTTATCGTGGTGGTCAATAGCTGCAAAGTATAAAGCAACCCAAGGAGATGATGTCCAATCAAGTAAGCGTGTTGGTGCATGATAATGTTGCATTACGGCTAATGAAGACATTAAAACATTCGGAAGATTCTCAAGTCTTCTATATAGGAAATTTCTCTCGAGTGAATCAACATATTCTCGAACCAGAACACAAAACTTCTCGATTAGAGCACTTTCTTCAGCCAGTCTTATTGAGTAATCAATTTTTGAATCAAGAATTCTATCTAAGGAAGTTTGCAAAAGCCAATCTTTATCCGCTTGCCCTCTAAACGCGACAAGCTTATTCTTCTCACAAATATCAAGTAGCTGTTTGAAAAGGTCATTTATATTATTAAAGTTGGTGTTATCTTTCCAAGACATATTGTCTCCCTCTATTCATGCCAGTTTATAAGCTATCTGCTCATCCAAAATATCTTTGACGGTCAGGGCGATAATGGTTTTGCCGGTCTTTTTGAAGAAGGACTGGATTTCGGCCATCGCATCGCCCAAGTAATCGAACGAAACGTAGAATCCCTTTTGCCGGTCTTCATGCGACATTACGATTTCATTCTTATTGAAACATAAAGGTATATTTCTGGTAGTTGTGCTGTTCCATTTTTCCGTTCTATACTCGCATCAATCTTATAGCCCAAATCAAACCACTTATGGAACGATTTTGTAAGTCCGCGGCAAACATGACCTGCATTAATTCCGCCGATAAGAACTTTTACAGCATTTGGATCGAATTCATTTTCCGGTTCTGCCTGAAAAGCAGCTTTCTGCTCCAATTTGATACTGTCAAAAGGTAATTGCTCTTTATAATAATGATAGCCTTGAACATGCAGCAGAAACTCAAAAGGCGGATTAGCATTTTCAAATGTTTGAATAACTGTGAAGTCATCATCCGGAAGTTTTGCACCGGAATAACCCAAAAGGGCGAAATCTGAGATTTCAGAATCATTTTGTATTCTTAGCGAATCGAGATATTTACCGAAATCACCTCGTGACCTTGGCGGAAGGCGCTTCATAAATGCAAAAAGAATCTTTTCGTATCGTTTCTGGTAAACTGTAAAGCCGGGATATCCTTCAAAACCCAACGAAACAGCTTTCTTAAAATCTTCACTATCAAGTAAATATATAATATCTGCATCATCCCCGTTGCGAACGATTTCTGCAACAAACATTCTTCCACGTTCCTTGCCGGGTTGTGATGTCTGCCATGAAAGTAAAAGCCTTTCAGGTTCAACTATGTGTTCTATGTACCTCATATACCGAGAGCCTTCTCAAGTAATTTCTTACGTTTGAATATAAGCTCCATTATAAAATGCAATCTTTTCTGAGTTAAACTATACGTATTGTCTGTTACTGCACTTACAAGAGGATTCATCACTTCTTCAACTTGCGAGCGTTCGAACCTCAAGTGCTTACATATTATATCTTTTGAATCTTTAAATTCCAATACAAACTTTTTCATAAACTCATAGAAGTTGATAACATCCAGTTGGTCAAGAGACCATTTCATGTGATGTCGGGCATGACGAGGATTTGTGAGATATTTTTCGAAAAGTTTCTCATCTTTGTACTTGTCAATATTCTCTTCTAATATTTCATAACCAAGTGCTGTTCCATTATCGAAAGCAGGGGAAAAAAGAACAAACCCTTGTTTTGATTTCTTTGTTTTGGCATCTTTGAGTATAAGCCCCCAGTTATCTTGATGACGATCCGTATTACCGATAAGACAATCCAAAGTAAACACTCCAGCCCAATATCCTGTGGAGTTTTTAACAAAATGTGGGATGGATAAAAAATTGTGTTGTGTGCCTTTTTGACGGTCATAATCTTTTATAATCCCCTCCATAATCTGTCCGCCTTCGATATAGGTATCTTTCTTGTCATCATAGAACCATTCAATTAACGCTCCATAGGTGGCCTCCCCCGGATTATACTCATTGTTTAGGCCAATGTGTGCTGGCGGCACTTCAATCCCTGTAATCAGACCGAGTCTATAAGCAATAATCTCACCCCAAAACTGCCATGGAAACTTTGAGCGAGAAAGTTTAAAAAGATAGCGATAATTTCCTTTCAGGTATTTTTCATCGACAGCTTCAGGAGAAAAATAAGCACTCTTATCCCTTGTACCTTTGGGATAGATACCCTCATACGTTTCATCTTTGCGCCAATCGTCAATAACAATAGGCTTATCACATAATCTGGATTTCATATTTTCCAATACTTCAATCTGAAGCATGATGCATTGACATGCCCCAAAAGACCTCATAATTGCGATTAGAGTTGAAAGGTGGGTCGAAATCAACGCAGCCATCGGGTAATTTCTTAAGCTGTTCGAGGTTATCGCCGCAATAGATAACACGTGTATCAACAAGCGATGACGGCTTGACAGTTGCCTTTGTTTTTTTATCAATATCTGATTTTGCCTCTTTTTTCATAATAGATGGTAGTTTAAACGTTTTTTATGAATTTGCAAATAACTACCTGGAAAAAACTATGATAATAAATGAAATCGGTGTAAATCCCGTGTTTTTCTGTGTATAGGAGAAATAATTCAGATTGCCGCAGTCGTCCGCTGGCGGCGGACTTCTTCGCAATGATTTTTTTTATTTTCTTCGAGCACTTCGCGTTGAGTATATTTAGAAAATAACTTATTTTTAAGATGGAGGCATATCTTGAATAATCACGTTTGGCAATGAATTGAAATTGTGTTATTATAGTATGTAGTCGTTGGTTAATTGTATTTAGTTATGGAACTTATAAGCTGCGATATATCGCAGCTTATGAAATAAATATTCTGGTTTTAATGAAAAAATTAAATGGAAAAAGATAACCCTTTCTTCAGAACATCAAACCGCATTCAGGTCGTTGTAACACATGGCGGCGGGGCATATCATAATACTTTAAAAGCGCTCGAATCCATTCCTCTGGAAGCAGCCAGAGGCAAGCGTGTTCTTCTCAAGCCCAATGCCGGCAGGCTTGGCAAGCCTGGTGAGGGTGTAACGACACACCCTGAAGTTGTCGCGGCCGCAATAGATGCCTTTCGCAGCGCAGGAGCTGATGTCGCTGTTGGTGAAAGTCCCATTACCGGAGTCAAAACGATGGAGGCTTTTGAAACGACAGGCATCGCAGAGCAGGCACGGAAGCGGAATTGCCCCATTATCGATATGGATGTAAGGCCTTGTGTTGAGATTGATATACCTGACGGCCGCGCGATTCAGAAACTGAAATTATGCTCTGAAGTGATGGAGTTCGATTATATCGTCTCTATACCTGTGATGAAAATGCACATGCACACGGACGTAACTCTTGCGGTCAAGAATATGAAAGGCTGCCTGTGGAGACGGAGCAAGGTACAGCTTCATATGCTTCCTCCAATTGAGGGCAGCGATGAAAAGCCTCTTAATGTTGCCATCGCTGACTTGGCTTCTGTGCTCAGGCCGCATTTGGCGATTATCGATGGTACTGTCGGCATGGAAGGTCTTGGCCCGACTGCCGGTCCCCCTAAGGTTCTCGGTTGTATCGTTGTAAGCGCAGATGCATTTTCCGCCGATGCGGTTGCCTGCCGATTGATGGGTACAAGCGCTGAGGATGTCCCTTACCTGCGAATGGGTGCAGAACGCGGATTCGGCGTTATTGATATTGAGAAGATAGACATCTCGCCTGATAACTGGCAGGATTGGTGCGTGGAATTTGCCAGGCCGCCGCAGAATCTGACTATCGAATATCCAAATGTTGCTGTATTGGATAATAATTCCTGCAGCGCATGTCAATCCACAATGCTTATGTTTCTTAAAGAATTTGGGAACAGGCTTTTTGATTACCTGCCTGAAGAGGAAAAATTATATTTTGCAATCGGCAAGGGCCATACGGAACTGCCTGAAAAGACGCTTTGTGTGGGCAACTGTACCGGGAAATTCAAGAACACACACATGTTTGTGCCTGGCTGTCCACCTGTTGCCAGTGAGATTCTAAAAAAGCTTATTGGGAAAACGTCACTGGATTCGAAATGATGGGACGCCGCTGCTTTGGTTTGTATATGAATACCCGATTTCGCAGGTATGGCAATAGGAGTCAGACAGTACAGGTCACTCATTCAGCTCCATGACTGAAGCTCGATGATATTTCCTTCCGGGTCTTTAAGATAGACAAGTGTGACTGTGCCTGTCCCTTCGACCTTACCTGATGTGATTTCGCCGAGCTTGCTTCCGCCATGTTCAAGTACTTTTTTGATAGCCTCATTGATGTCATCAACTTCAAACGCGATATGAGTGAAACCCTCGCGATTTGCCGCCGTTTGCGGTCTGGGAAGATTTTTGGAATATTGCAGAATCTCAATTGTTGTTCCATTCTCTCCGTGACCGGGAAGAAGAACATGTATGCCTGTTATTTCGGCATTCTCCACACCGACACCTTTCGATATCCATGAACCGGATAAATTCCGTTCCGGCGGCAGCAGCTTGCAGCCCAATGCCTGCACATAGAAATCTGCCAGCTTTCGCCAGTCAGACGCAATTATATTCAGATGTTTGTATTTTATTTTCACAAATATTATGGAGTAGTTTATACAAGCGGCATGACACGTGAAAGCAGTACAGCGATTATGAAGGAGACAGTTCCGCAGGTTGCGGAAATAACTGTCCATGATTTCAAAGTCTCTATTTCTGAAAGAACTCCCATTCGTGCGACAATCCAGAAACCGCTGTCGTTCATCCATGTTCCTATGAGCGCTCCTCCGCCTATTGCAATAGCTAAATAGACGAAGTTGCAGCCGATAATATCAGTTGTAAATCCCATAGCGGCGAACATAGATGAAGTTGTAATCATAGCTACCGTACTTGAACCCTGAGCCATTTTCAGAAGCGCTGAAGCAGCAAAAGCAGCAACAAGAATCATTATGCCTGCGTTATATCCGCCGGTAGGCAATAAACTTTCGATTGATTTTTGAATTCCTGCCTCGCGCAGCATGGCTCCGAACGCTCCGCCGCCTGCCGTGATGAGAATGATTAGACCGCCGCTCATGAGAGATTCATCCACAGCTTCGGTCAGCTTCCTGAGGGAAATCTTTCTTTTCCAGACTAAGAGGAGCATGGCTATAATTGCTGAAAGAAACAAAGCCAGGTTCGGATTTCCGAGAACAGCGGTTATATCCGCGGATTTTTGAGCCGGTCCGATTGTCTTGCCGTCTCCGAACACGGCGGCACTTGTTAATTTATCTGCAAGAGCCTGTGCATCATCTTTATTAATGCGAACTTTGGCTTTCTGAATTTCCGATGTCAGCTTTTCAACACTGCCGAGATTGGAAAGAATTTTGGCATTGACGAGTTTTTTTGCCAGTTTTCCGGCGTCTTTCTCGTTTGTTTCGATTTGAGCGGATACAATTCTCGGGGTAAATTCATTTACATGCTCTCTGCCTGCGAAAACGTTGGCAATTGTATTCGTGGAAATGAGGATTACAGGCAGAACGACCGGAAGCAAAGAAAGTAAGAGCGGGGGTAAATCGCTGTCCTGCAGAGATTCAAGTTCAGTACCGCCTGAGTAGGGACGCATCGGGACTTTTACAAAACGATTTATCATTTTGCAAACAAACATTGCTGCAATAGCGGTCGGAAATCCTATAATGACTCCCATAAGAATCATAAGGCCCAGATCGACACCGAGCGCATTTGCGACGAAGAGCGGCCCCGGAGTAGGGGGAACAAGCGTGTGTGTAATGCAGCCGCCGGCACAAATTGCCATAAGATATATCATATAGTTCTTCTGCGTTCGCTTATATAACGACCTTGCAAGAGGAACAAGCAGATAAAAAACTGTATCGAAAAAGACTGGAATAGACAAAACGAATCCGCTGCCCATTAAAGCCCATGGCGAGCGTTTTTCGCCGAGCATTCTCATAAAAGCACGCACTATTCTGTCTGCTGCTCCGCTGTCCATGAGGCACTTGCCGATAATCGAAGCCATAGCAATTACAATTCCTATACTTCCGACAGCCGAGCCGAAAGCTTCTGCAACCCTGGTAATCTTTACTGAAATTATACCGGGTGAAAGCAGGCTGACTGCAATAGCTGCTGTAATTAACGCGACAAACGCATTCATTCGCAGGATGATTATCATACCGATAACAATAGCTACACCAATGATGAGAATAAGCAGTGGACTCATTAATTGCTCCTAATATAAGTATTAATAAAAAAACCTTTTTTGTCAGAACAATCTGACGTGTTTAACAAGTCAGAATTATCCGACATAAACCTCAATCCGCAACCGGCGGATAAAAGGTTTTATATTATATAGTAATTTTGTCCCAGGGACTACGGGCTTTTTTGCCTATTAATTTTGAGGCTTCCGGATCATCTATGATAACTTCCTTTTCCGGGTCCCATTTAATTTTTCTGCCTGTTTTAGATGAAATATTGGCAAGATGGCAAATATTTCCTGCCCTGTGACCTGTCAAAGCATCTGTTCTGACTTTTTCACCATCGCGAATGCATCGAATAAAATGCTGTGCATGCAGTGCATCCGGCACATCATTACCTTCTGCGACAGGCTGGATATTGCTGTTACGAGGTTCCGGAATAAGCTCCGTGGCTCTGCGATCAACAATCAAAGTCGCTTTCGTGCCGAAGAACATCATCCCGTTCGGTCGGTCTTTTCCGTTCTGTGATGCGCCGTGATGAGGCAAACCGGCAGTTGTACGTGCCATAGAGCCAAAGCTGTTAATATCAAGTGTTTCGTAGCTCATAATCCAGTTCTTGTACTCGAAAGTTGCCTGCATAACATCGGGATGGTCGCCCATTCCGCCAAGGCAGTAGCGATATGCAGAGCAGTTGCATGACAAAGGTTTTTCATCACCCATAATCTGATGCACGCTGTCAAAGCGATGTACGCCGTAATCGGCGACTCTGCCGCTGGAATAATCCCTGAATGACCTGTATGTCGGGCCGACACGCAGCGGATTATACGGAACCATCGGTGCAGGCCCAAGGTAGAAATCCCAATCCAAATCTTCAGGCGGCTTGCTATCAGGTGCAGTACCTATTCCATTCGGCATGGAGTTGGAATAATTCCAGACTGAAACGAAGTGGACTTCACCTATTGCTCCGCTTTGTACCATTTCTGCCGCACGCATAATATGAGGCGCCGAACGATGCTGCGTGCCGGTCAGGAAGATGCACTTCGGATACTTTTTCGAAGCTTCGACTATTGCCAGACCTTCCTGAATAGTATGCTCTATCGGCTTTTCGCAATAGACATGCTTTCCTGCCTCAAGTGCGGCTATGGCAATTAAAGCGTGCCAGTGGTCGGGTGTTCCGATATGCACTGCATCAATATCTTTTTCCTCCAGCACTTTGCGAAAATCTCTGAAGATTTTTGCATTCGGACCTAATGAGGTTTTGGCTCTTTGTGCATTTCTTTCATAGACATCGCAGAACGCAATATACTCAACGTTGCCAGCCTGGTTTATTAAGCGTGCGACATGAGTGCCCTGGCTTCCGCAGCCAATCAGTGCAATATTGACCTTCGAGCCTGCACCGTAAATCCGGTCCATAGATGAAGCTGTTATTGCGGCAGCTCCGGTAACTGCGGCTTTCTTCAAAAAGTCTCTTCTTTCCATTGTACTATCTCCTAAAAGGCTATAGATATAATAACTTGTCGATATAGTTCAGTTTGTTACTGCATTTTCAATAATATCAGGCATTTTGCTGCTTTTTTATAGAAATAATACTTGGTAATCTTATTCGATTAATCTAATATATTATATAGACAAGATGCAGTAATAAAAGTATTTTTTAGATAAGATAATTTTGTATTTTTCATAGTATGACTGACGAAAAAGACAATCGTTATATGGAGCTTGCCATCGAGCAGGCACAAATTGCCGAAGAGAATGGCGATGTTCCTATCGGGGCAATTATCGTTTATCAAAATCAGATTATCGGCAGGGCGTATAACCAGCGGGAGCAATTGCAGGACCCGACCGCACATGCAGAGATAATAGCTATTACGCAGGCAGCGGCGTTTTTCGAAAGCTGGAGGCTTATCGACTGCACGATTTACGTGACATTGGAGCCATGCTGTATGTGCGCAGGTGCGCTTGTTCTTTCGAGAATGAATAGATTAGTTTACGGCTGCGACGACCCGAAAACTGGTGCCGTAAAAAGCCTTTATAATATTGTGCAGGACGACAGACTCAACCACAGGCTTGAAGTGACCTCCGGCGTACTGGCTGATGAATGCACCGCAATGCTGCAGGCTTTCTTCCATCGCAGGAGAATCGAAAATAATGAAACATAGTAACATTCAATAAATCTGTCATAGGAAGTCCGCCAAAGGCAGACGAAGCAATCTTCATTTATTCCTCTTCGGATGCGAATTTCACAGTCACGGAACGAGAAAATATACCTATCTTTTATGGACATGAGATAAAGAAAAAATTCTTTTTGATTTTTTAATACATATTTGATATTTTATTTGAAATGTTGCTCAGCGGTTTGCAGGGGCAGAAATATACAAGGTTATATAGGGAATCCAGGACTATATGTTTTTCCTGTAGTATGCAAAAAAAGAGGTGACATAATGAATTATTCCTATCAAATTTTAAGTTTTATCATTTTACTATTAACAATTGGCGCCTCTGTCATCGCGATTATCAGGATCCGTTCATGGTTCACGTTTTTGTTAGTTGTCGGAATAGCAGGGCGCATTTTCTTTTTTTTAACGCATATATGGTGGCTGCGTTTTTATGGAGGCATGAGTTATTCGTATAGTATCATAAATTTATTTGCGTGGGTATTTGATTTAATATTCGCCGCAGGATTGATAGGACTGGCTCTCAATACACGAAAACGAGACGATAAATACGCTCAACAAGGATACGATGCATCTCTGGTTAATTACCAGCAATCAACAGGCACATCTATGCCTTACAGCCAGGCAGGGATGATTCCGGCTGCATTTGTTAGAAGCTGGCCGCACAGTTTCAGTTTCTATTTCGTATCGTTATTAGTTTGTGGTATCATTTCTATGCCTCTTAGCTGGCTGAGTCTGGCGGCAACTATTAATGATGCGCCGGAGGCCGGAATGATGCTGAGTTTTATAACTTTTCCAATAAGTATATTCGGACTCGTGGTATTTTGCATGTTCTTGTATCATGCATGGTGGTCAATTCAGCCTTATGGAGTTCGGACAACACCAGGAAAAGCGGTGGGATTCTGTTTTATTCCTTTTTTCAATTTTTATTGGATTTTCCATGCAATCTATGGTCTGGCCAAAGATTTTAATAAAATTGTAAGGGAACGCTCACTTCATCTGAATTTTATTTCAGAGGGTCTGGCTTTAACGTATTGCATTCTCATTCTGGTTAGTATTGTTCCGATTATAGGAATATTAGCCGGTATTGTCAGTTTTGTACTGTTGCTGGTTTTTATCGGTAATGTTTATAAGGCGATTGATGGACTAAACAAAGCTGGCTTGATTACAGCGCCTTCGACAGAACCGCCCACACAAATATCGACATCTCCTGCAAGCGCATTTTAACTTTTCTTATATTTTTAAGGATGCAAGATTCTATTCTTAATTTGCCTATTGAAAATCGCCGAGTTTCAGCCGACCTTGCCGTCACCGTCGATATCGAGGCCGTGAATTTCTTCAATCTTCTTTACAAGCTTTCGCAATGTATCCTGTGTTGCCATGAGTCTTTGCTCAAGAATCTGGACGCGGTCCTCTACTGTATCTGATTTTTTATACTGGCCGTACATCAGCCCGGTCTGTAAAATTTCCCAGAGTGCTCCCATATTTCCCTCTTTTTTCAAAAATTATTTTTTAGTTACGTTAACAATTCTTATTTTATATTGCTTCGATTGTTGAAGGCGGCTTGTTTGCTATGTTATATGTGACACTGACGACGCCCGGAACGTCAGAGGTGATTTTCTCCGCCAGTTTCAAAAGAGTCTTGAATGGCAATTGTGTCGGTGTCGCATGTCGGGCATCGACACTGTTCCAGCAGCGGATTTCAATTTGCTGACCGAACTGACGTTTGCCGTTCTGCATACCTGTCACCCGGTCTTCGTGCAAAATCGCAAGATACTGAAATGCCTTGATATCTTTAAGTATATCCTCGATAATGAGCGTAGCTTTGCGAACAGTTTCTATTCGCTGCGGCGTGACTTCTCCGATAACGCGAGCCGCCAGAGCCGGGCCGGGGAATGGGATTCGCTTGAACAGCTCGGTCGGCAGTCCAAGGGCTTTGCCGACTTTTCTAACGCCGTCTTTGCGAAGCTGTATAAGCGGCTCAATTATGCGGTAACCGAACGCTTTCTGAGGATCAATGCCAAGCTGCTCGAAAACGTTATGCTGCCTTTTAATCCCCGCGACAGTCTCATCTACATCGGTAAGAATCGTTCCCTGGAGAAGAAATTTCGCGCCGCTTTTTTTGACAATACGTCCGAACACTTTTTTGTAGAATGTCTGAGTAATGGCCTCGCGTTTCTCCTCAGGATCAGTGATTCCCTTCATCGCTGCAAAGAATTCCTTTCTCGCATCGACAACCTCGACATGTACGCCGAGTTTTTTGAAAAGACCCGCGACACGTTCAGGCTCGCCTTCTCGCATCAGGCCGTTCTGAACGAATATTGTTTTAAGCTGTTTGCCTAATGACCTGTGACCGAGCATGGTAACCGTTGAAGAATCGACGCCGCCCGAAAGGGCATTTATCGCAGTATCGCTTCCAACAAGGTCTTGAATTTCACTGACTTTTGTTTTGATAAAGTTTTTTGTGTTTAGTTCCTTCGCCTTGATTTCCTTAATCATTTTACAGCTTCCTTTATAAGATTACGTTTAATTGAAATTACTCTTATTAACATTGTCTTATAAAGGTATGATTATACAAATCGCAGGAAAATACAAGAAAATTTTATTGATAAATTATGCGGTTAATCCGCCTGATATTCTGGCGATATCGAGCACGGTTGCGTATAACATCAAACCAAGAAGGAGCACCCAGCCTGTAATAGCAAGTGGAATGTGTATTTTCAGCAGTTTGGAATTTATTCTCCCAAGCAGGTAAATCATTATACTGCCGCCGTCAAGAGGAGGCAGAGGAAGAAGATTGAAAACCGCGAAGTTGACGCTCATTAATATTCCGAAGTTAATAAGCCTTGTGAAACTCATACCCACAATTTCACTTCCCTGCGTGACAATCCCGATAATGCCGGATAACTGGTTGGCATGCTTGAAAATCAAACCGATGGAATTGAATATTTGATACATAACAAGTAAAGTCTGGCGTACCGGATCAATAACAATCGAATACAAAGAAATGTTGCCCGCAATAAGATTCAATAACAGAAAGCCGAACAATGCAAATAAGATATTCGAGAGCGGCCCGCCAAGTGTATAAAACAGCCTTTTTTTCAGAGGTATGCTGTAAAGGTCGTCAAGCTCATTGATTCCATCGGGCATTACATAGCCGCCAAGTGGGAAAATGGAAATGCAATATTCCGTCCCCTTTATCTTTCGTGAAAACAACACCGGCCCAAATCCGATTGAAAACCGGGCGATAGGGATACCCGATACCTTCGCGGCTAAAAAATGTCCCAGCTCATGAATAAATATCAAAAAGCATATCAATAAAATAACCATTATATAAGTCATTTCTTATCTCCAAAATATTCCAGCCGCTATTTTACTAATTTTTAGGAGAAATTGCAAGAATTCTATGGCGTATATATTTATAGCTATCCATATATATAAAACAATGTTCATTGGGGTGGATTTGATGGATTTTCGAAGTAGTTATGAGATTAAGTCTTTATTTTTTACTATAAAGCGAATTTCTTTGCTAAATATCATGTAAGAAATACGAATTGTAGAGAGAGCAGATTATTTTTAATATTCCAATGATTAAAAGAACTATATTTGCAATTATATAGCCTGGTAAATCTAAAATAATCCATACCGCTAAACTTATACCAGCATCGCTACAAGCGAAAACAGAAGACGGAAAATAATTTGAAATATAAATATAAATAAATGGTAAAAAAAATATAAGAAGAAGAATGAAGAAATATAGTATATAATGTGGAATAATACTGATACAACTATTAAATTGCTTCTTAGCAAAAATATAATTAATATATATATACGAAACTATGGGTATGAAACAGGATAGAAGAAAAGAAAAAAACTCAATTTTATACTGTAATCCTGACATATTACTATCTAAACCGACAATAAAACTCAATACAGGCATTATTAACAAAAAAATAATTCCTCCCGTGATTATGTATTTTCTCCGGGCTGGTTTCTTTTTACTTTCTATAAGGATTTCAGAGGATTCTTCCATTGCTTTGTTCCGTAACAATAATTTCCAAACATCTACAGCAATGACATATTCTTACTTTATCTGGTAATTTCAATGTTTGGCAGAGCTTTTTGTAATTCCTTTAACTGTTTATCCGGGATATTATCGCTTTCCCGTATGTCTAATTTTTTCAGCTTTGTTAATCTTTTCAAAGGTCTGATATCAGATACTTTTGTATCTCTAAGATAAAGTTCTTCAAGATTTACAAGATTAGATAAAGGTTTAATATTTTCAACAGGTGAATAATTAAGATTAATCTTTTTAAGGTTAGTAAGATTTCGCAGCGGCGTCAAATCAAGTAAATACCT
>JAFGEF010000090.1 GCA_016931715.1 Sedimentisphaerales bacterium | reverse complement strand
TTCGTACAAATACAGCATCTGCGCCAACTATGCGGCTAAATATCAGCAGCAGGAAATCGAGCTTACAGGCAATCCGTACATGTTCACGGCACGGGCATACGATATCGAAACGGGACTTTACTTTCTGCATGCAACGGATAGGATATCGGGAATAGAGAGATATTAAGCAAGAATAACTAATTTCTGAATTGTATTATAGAGAGAATTACAGTAGTAAAAAAGGAGTCGTCCTCCTCCAGAACGACCCCTTTAAGTACAAATATTTTTATTTATCAGCCGGAACTTTATGAAAGTTTATTTCCAATTCCGGTTATTAAATATTCATAGTAAAGGGCGGACACCTCCTCCTAACCGAACGTTTTTTAGGACGTCCGCCCAATAAAATCTTTTTTCAAAGATAAAAATTAAAAATGAGCAATAGGTATGCCAATATTAAATAATAAATAATTATAGGACTATAACACTTTTTATAAGTTTATATATGCCAATATGTTAGAAGCTATTTTATCTAAAATAACAATTAAGATACATGAAGCTATGATATGCCAGCGTGTTGATTATATGCAACACCAAATTTTCCCATATCCCCCTATTTAACATACTGCGGCAATGATTTCGTGTTGATTTTGATGATTTTATAATGTTGATTTTTTGAAACATCGGGATGATGAAAATAAACGAGAATTTGTTTATCTTCTTTTTTGAGCGAATTCCCTTGCATCTTCAATAGTAACATATTTAGCTCGCGAATCCCTGTTCCCCCAACTGCAGAGCCATCTATTATATATTATTCTTTTACCTTTATATTCCTGGTCATACTGGAATACGGTATTTTCCCTCCAGCTTTCGATTTCACTACTGATAGCCTCTTTTTTATCTTCAGGAACATCTATTTTTTCCTGCTCATTCGGGTCTTTTTTCAGGTCGTAATAGCAGGCTGTTTCGTGTACCGGGTCGTACACATATTTGAAATTTTCCTGGACGTACCCTGCCTGGCTTTCGTACATCCAGCCTGAGAAATAAACCTTGCGTTCATCCCTGATTTTGCCCAGAATATTAACGCCGTCGAAACCCGCTTTTTCAGTTTGAAAACCCAATAAACTGAGCAAAGTAGGCGTTAAATCGATTGAGCTGACCGGTTTTGTGATTACCGTTTCAGGTTCGATTATGGGCGATTTCAGGCAAAACAGTACATGCAGCGCCTCATCGAAGGCTATTCGTTCGTGACCTGAACGTCCGTGCTCATTGAAGGCTTCGCCGTGGTCACCTATTACGCAAAATATCGTGTTTTCCATTATGCCGAGCTGGGTCAGTTCCTGCTCAAACGCAGCGAGGAATTTATCGGTATAAGCTATCGTTTGCCTGTATCGCTCGATATCCTCTTTTGCCTGCTCGCCAAACCATTCCGGCGCCTCGTATGGATCATGTGTAACAGAGCACATTATGGTCAGTAAGAAGGGCCTGTTATCAGATTTAATCCAGCTCTTTATCGGCTTAATCATAGCATATTCATCACAGCCGAGATAACCTACAAACTGGTTCGGGTCATTGAGGTCGTCCCGTGCCCAGAACTTATCGAAACCAAGATTATAAACAAGGCCAGGCCTGCACTCAAAATTCCCTCTTGCCGACTGGAAAAAAGCAGTTTTATATCCGAGCTGGTCACGCAGAATAGTTGGCAAGCCTGCATAAGCTTTCGAGACGGGAACAGCTTCCACAATATCCTGCGAAGCGGATGCGAAACGCCCCGTCAACAGCGTAAAAAGCGCTTTCGTGGTATGTGTCAGTGTGGAGCGGGCATTTGTAAATGACGCTCCCTGCTTTGCCAGATTCGCGATATATGGCGTTAAATCCATGGAATTTCCGCCCAGCGAAGACTGCTCGTACTGTACGCCTTCGAGAACTATTACAACGATATTATCTTTTCTCATCTGCGGACCTGAAGCAACTTTCAACTGGTCGTAAAATGGTACTCTCCGAGTCGGCTCGGGCGGCGGTCTGTGATGGTTGAATACCAGGCTGGTTATAGCCTTCAACTGAGCATTATACTGCAGCTCCAGCAAGGCGGATTTTGATGGTTTGCTTCTTAACAAAACCGGTCGTATTGCAATTGCTGTAAGGCAGACGACAATGCAAACAACGAACCTGATAAAAAATCTTTTCCGGTTATAATTCGGAATTCTCGGTTTAGCCAGTACATAGAAAAAAAATGTTAATGCAATTGCGCCCGGCAGGAGCAGTAAAACAGCCGTAACCGGCACTTTTGACAAGTTTTTACCGATCATGTGAAAGGCATTAACCGGGTCGCGAACAACTGTCAGCAGGACGCGAGGCAGTATTTGAGTCCCGGTTCTTATTAGCCAGCCGGCATTTAAAAATGACCATAGACACATAATCGCCGCCAGAATCGTTGCTGTACGAATTGTCCATTTACTGGAATGTCTGAAGCAAATAAAAACAAGTATAACCTCGACACCCAAAAGAAACGCTATATCCGCAAGTATCCAACCCGGATACTGTTCAACCTGCGAGCGGCGTATAGCATAAAACAGCTTGGTTACAAGGGTACATAATAAAGCTAATGCCAATATTACTGTGTAAGGCCGGGCAGTTGCATAGTCAAATACTTCCCGGTTAAACTTGTCCCGTTTTATTTTTATTGCATTTTTTATCGAACTTAAATTCATGGGTTGTAAGGTTACAACAAAAAATCACAACTATCAAGTCGTAATATTTTTTCGCTCATGAATATCTTAAGGTTGTTTTATAATGTA
The DNA here is from genome assembly GCA_016931715.1 of Sedimentisphaerales bacterium. GTDB lineage: Bacteria > Planctomycetota > Phycisphaerae > Sedimentisphaerales > Anaerobacaceae > JAFGPS01. The sequence continues at coordinate 19,410 of JAFGEF010000090.1, read as the reverse complement.
ACACTTCTTTTATATATAAGTATATATAGAAAGAAAAAGGTAGTAGTAGTTTTAATATAATCTGTGAGATTGTTACATTTGATTTTAAAAAACATGGTAATTTCTTTATATGACTGAAATTAAGAAAGTTCTGTTACTGTTTTCATATGTGGATAACCTATGAGTTTTCATATAAATTGCTGATAGCAGAAGGGCGAAGATTAACACTGTAGCGAAGCTGCAAAAACGCATGTGTTAGATTCAATTTTTTATTAACAGTTTATCAACAGAGGAAAAAATATTATAAAAATCGTGAAAAATTTAATTTGACAATGTAGTTCAATAGGCAATAATACACACATGAACAATATTTCATTGAAAAAAGGATAATAAAAATGTCTCTTAAATTAGAACTTGGTCTGAAAAAACCTGTTGCTTTGCTTGCACACGAGGCGCTGCTAAGCACCTATTATACGGCGTCGAATTTACGCAAGAAAGCAGGTCATTTTTTGCAGCCTTTTGGTCTGACTGACGTGCAGTTTAATCTTATGATGCTGCTTAAACATCAGAGCAGACAGAATGAAGGTCTTTCGCAGGCTCAATTGAGCAGTATGATGCTTGTAAATCGTGCGAATATTACAGCGCTTGTTGATCGCATGGAACGAGCAGGATTTGTAACACGTACATCGTCGCCTTCCGACAGGAGGTCTAATATAATAATACTGACGGATGAAGGCAGGAAGCTGCTCGAAAAGATTGAGCCGCTTTATGCACAGGAAGTGAAAAGAATAATGGCAGTGCTTGTTGAAGATGAGCAGAAGAATCTTATCGGAATGTTGGAAAAAGTCAGGTCTAATATAAAAGAAGTCTGAGGATTGAATTAATTGAGAATCGTGTATGTGTAACTTTTTCTAAGTAAAAAGCGAATATGAGAAAAGAGGAATTAAAATCGAGAGTATTAGGTGCAGCAAGCGGTTTATTCTTAACAATACCGCAAATTTGGATGGTTGCGGCTCCGCTCCAGCTCATCGCGTTTATTCCTGTTTTATATCTTGCGTCAAAAAAAGATACTACGTACGGTAAAATGATTTATGCTGGTGTATATATGGGGATATTTTATGTTTTACCTCAGGTTTATGTCCTAAGAATGCCGTTAATTATAACATTAATCTTATTTGCAGAATTGATATTAATATTTTCTATATTTTCTTTATTAAGCTACCGTTTACTTCACAAGCCAACTCTTTTAAGTGTGTTTGCTGTTGGGGCGTTATTTGTTTTGCTTGATTGGATTAATTTTACAGCCGTTCCTATCTGGGGAATGGCGCAATCAATAGTACGTCCCTGGTCGGCGTATCCTGAATTAATTTCTTTTGTTTCTCTTACCGGGCTTACAGGCATTGCATTTCTGATAGTGTCTTTACAGAGTTTAGCCGTAAATGCTGTGGTTTGCCCGAAAAAGAAAAGGACATACGTTGCAGCCGCTGGTGTATTATTATTTGCTATTGCGCTCAATATTGTATTACAAAGAACTGAACCAGTGGAAAAGGTAAAAGTTTCAGCTATGGGCTGGACTGAAGATAGCAATAGTATTGATTACCCAAAAGATGCAAATTCATTATATGCGAAATTAGTGAAAAAAGCGGCCCAGGAAGATTCGAAAATAGTTGTATCCCCTGAACTTGGATTTTATACTGGCTCCGGCGATATAAGTCAATGGCTTGTTAACTTCCAGAAAATTGCCAAAGAAAACAATATAGCTTTAGTTATAGGTGTGGCTTCTGAAAATTCCAACATAGCTGTTATTATTGGGCCGGATGGCGAGGTTTTGGATGATTATACAAAAACTCATCTAACTCCTTTCGAGGATTATAAAAAAGGCGATGGTAAACCAGTCATTGTCACTATTGATGGCAAAAAAACTGGCGTAATGATATGTCATGATGACAACTTCACGGATATATCACGGAAATATGGCCGAAAAGAAGTTTCACTAATTGCGGTTCCTACCCAAGATTGGTCACAGGTCAAAAACGCACATTTTCAAAGCAGTATTAACCGTGCTATTGAATCTAATTATGCGGTAATCCGGGCGTGTAATAATGGTATCAGTGCCATCATTTCACCTAAAGGTGAATTAATAAAAAAGATGGACCATTTAATCGAAGGTTCAGGTATAATAACAGGCGAAGTCGCTTTGTATTCCTGTGAGACAATATTTAGTTTATTGGGACATTGGCCGATTGTACCGTGCTTGATATTACTATTGTTTTATACAGCAGGGGAAGTAAGGCCGCGAATATCTTTCGTTAAGCATAGACATGGTCTTAATTTATAATTAATTATTTTTTGGAGAATTTATAAAATTAAAATGGATAAGGAAATAAAATCCCAGAAAAATTTTTACGTCGGTATTGATGTCGGCAGCAGTGCGGTACATTATGTTGTTTTAAATGAAAACCGCGAAATAGTTCACTCGTCTAATCCTATATTGCATTTTGCAAATCCCATCGGTGCGATAAGGGAGGCATGGCACGAGATAACAGAGAAATTTCCTGAACAGAATATAAGGAATACAGCTTTCACCGGAAGCGGCGCTGTATCTTTTCCGGAAATTATGGATGGAGTAACGTATGTTTATGACAGCGTAGCTATACCTAAGGGAGCTGAAGTTGTGATGCCGCAGGCACAGTATATATTCCATATTGGCGCTAAGGATCCTTACTTCTTTACCTTGAAAGAAATCAACCGCGAGAAAATAATCCAGGAATGGAGAACGGGCACGAAATGCGGCGGCGGTTCGGGTACGCTGATTGAGAAGCAGTGCAGAAGGTTATTCGAGGGAGATATTCAAAATCCGGAACTGGAAAACACGGTTCTGGCGAAAGATGAACAGGAAAAAGAGAAAATCAGAATAAGGAACAGAAAAAAGCTCCAGGCCCGTCTTGAAACGATGTTTCAACAGGCTGAGCAGGAGGCAAATAAATCTGATGAGCCTTGTGAGTTTCTCGCAAGGTGCGGCGTAGTCATTCAATCCGACCTTATTCATAAACAGAATGAAGGTGCAAAAAGGCAGGATAATCTCGCGGGTCTTTTCATGACAGTAGCGAGGAATTATATCATCGATGTCCTCGGCGCAAGACAATTCGATGGCGAGGGTGACAAACAAACAGCGATTGTTACAGGCGGTGTTTTTACAAATGACCTTGTTAGAAAAAATCTTCAGGAATTTCTCGGCATAGAAATTGTCAGGCCTCATCAGTTTTATAATATAGCCGCTGTCGGAGCCGCACTCAAAGGAATGGAAAACAAAAACGGGTATGTGTTCAAACTCAGCGAACTTGAAAAAGTCTCTGCGCATGGCAGAGAAAAAAGAAAGTTCGCTCCGCCAATTTTCGATTACTTATCGAAAGTACACGAGGAAAGTCACGAATTGGCAGAAGATATTCCGGCAAATACCGAGGTGGTATTAGGCATAGATGGAGGAAGCACGACGACAAAAGGCGCGCTTGTCGAATTAAAAACAGGCAGGCTGCTCGACAAGCTCTATATTAAAACTCACGGAAATCCCGAAGAGTCGCTAAAGCGCGTTCTCAAATATTTGAGCAGGCACAAGGATAAAGTGATTATTAAGGGTGTCGGCGCTACAGGCTCAGCGAGAAAGCTATACGAGAAGATATTAGTCAGCAAGAAAAAATCCGGCGAGCTTGCCAAGGGGAAAATAGAGCTGACAGACAGAGTCACCGATGAAATCACATGTCACGCACTTGGTGTAAGGCATTATAATAATAAGATAGATACCATTTTCGAGATTGGCGGCCAGGATATGAAGTTCACCAGCTTCTCGACAGACGGCACAGTCAAAGAAGCGAAGATGAATTACAGCTGCCAGGCCGGCTCGGGCCAGACTCTTGAAAATATGGCTGATGTAATAAATTTAAATGTCGAGGATTCTTTGCAGACAGCCGCACTAAGCGCAAAAAGAGTTCCTCTTATAGATTCGACCTGCGGCGTATTTATGGAAATGGATGAGAACAGGCTTATCGCGGAAGGTTTCAGCAAGGAAGAAATAGCGGCTGCGATACTGAGAGGCACCGCCGCAAGCTACTATTATAAATTTGTCGGAGGCTCGCAGCATGCAGGAAGAAAATGTTCCGCCCAGGGCGGACCTGCGCTGGGCAAAGCTTTCCTCGCCGCACTGGCCCAGGTTTCTGAAAAGGAAATAGAAGCTTATCCGCACAGGGAAATGTTCGGAGCATGGGGACAGGCGCTTGATATTATCGAGAATATAAAAAGTCTCGAAAAGGAAGGAAAACCTTATGGCACGGCGTTCAGGGGCTGGGAAATTGTCGATATGCCGTTCGAGAAACGCATAATTAAGTGCAGGGAATTATTCGGCGACAAGAGCTGCGGAATCAGAGACTGCAAGCTCGAAATCTTCTCCATCGAAGATGACGAGATTATTACAGGAGGTTTCTGCCCGAAAGGAAATTCTGAAACATCGAAGAAGCCAAAAATAAATTATGTCGATAAATACCATAAGATTTATGACAAACATTTCAAAATACAGGGAATGCTGCTCGAAGAAATTGAAAATGGAAAAGCCGGCAAGCCGGAAGGAATAACCGTAGGAATCAAGAGAAGCACAGCGACACTTGGAGAAAAAGGCATCTGGAGTGCGGCGGTTCTTAAAAAACTCGGATTCTGCCCGGTAGTGACACCGAGAACAACGAAAGAAATCGCGAAGACAGGCGTGGACAATTCCCGAACGGAATTCTGCATAGCAAGAAAACTGGCTACCGGTCACGCTTCTGTTCTAAACGATAGCCCGGCGGTCGAATACCTTTTCAATCCGAGCTTTATCGAACAGAGAAAACAAACGCCGCCTGATTTGAAATACTGTATTTATACGGAGTCTGAAGGTTATGTCCTGAACGATGTTCTTTCACTCGATAAGAATAAACAGATAAATCCGATTCTTCATTTCGGTGACATTGAAATTCTTATAAGAGCGTTCAGACAGGAGTTTGACAGGCTCGGGTTTAAATTTACGAACGACCAGATAAAAGAAGCAATCTGGTATGCAGACGAAGCTGAAAAAGAATTTAAAGAGGAACTTTTTCAGGAAGGTGATAAATTCCTCTCGCGAGTCGAAGCCTCGAACGATAAAGCATATGTCGGAATCGGCAGAGATTATGTCGTTCTTGACCCGGAAGCAAGCTCGAATTCCGGCGCTATGTTCTCACAGGTAAGAGGCCTGGACTATATTCCGCAGATATTCATCGAACACAAGTTCAGGGACATTCCGCTGGAAGGAATTGTTGAAAATGAATTCTGGGTCGAGAGCGTAAGGATACTTCAGGCGGGTTTGTTCGTTGCACAGCACCCGAACCTGTTTGCGATAAGGATGATGAATTTTGCGTGCGGACCGGACAGCCTCAAGGTATATCAGGAGGAAAAGATTCAGCAGGCGGCAGGCAAGCCCGTTCTTGTCCTGCTTACAGATGCGCAGACTAATAACGCTCCGTTCGTAACGAGAACCGAAGCGCATGAAAGAGTTGTAAATCAGACATCGCCGGTGAAGTTGAGAATGGAGAATCTCAAAATAGAAAAGCCCGACACATCCGCAGAAAGAACATGGCTTTTCCCGTATATGGGTGATGCCAGCTATGTCGCGGCGGCGGGACTGAGGTATTTCGGAGTTAATGCGCTCGTTTTGCCGACAAATACACAGCGTGGATATGAAATCGCACGCAAGCATATTTATACCGAAGTATGTCACCCGCTCAAGGGAGTTGTCGGAGATGCTATAGGTTTTCTTACGGAAAGAATAGAAGCGCTTGGAAAAGAGCATGTCGAAAAAAGCTATCTCGTGATGCTTCCGACCACGAGCGGACCATGCAGGTTTGGAAAGTATACCGAGCTTGTCAGGGAATTTCTGGACAGGGAAGGTCTGCAGAAAGTTCCTGTCGCTGGTCCATCCTCGGAAACAGATTACTGCGATATACCTTTCCCGAGAAAATTGAGTGTTTATCAGAAAGCAAAGATGCAGCAGATTCTTTTCAAGGGAATCAAAGCCTCGGACCTGCTCGAAGATATTTACCTGAGATACAATCCTTATGCACGGGATAAGGAACAGCTTGCGAAACTAAGACAGGACAGGCTCACCGCGCTGGAAAGAATTGTCGAAAAAGGCGCGGAAGTTCCCGCTCTCGTAGAATGGGGAAAAGATACAGTTGCGCTATTTAAAAAGGCAGAACTTAATCAGACCGAAAGATTCCCGCTTGTATTGTATATCGGCGAAATTTATATGAGGATGCACGATCCTTATACTAATAATGTTATAAGGCAGCTTGAAAAACAGGGACTTGAAATAGTCAGAGACCCGGTGACAGACTGGATTGATTATGTGAATAAGATGAACCACAGGAACAAAAAGAGAGACCTCGGCCTGGCGTTAAAAAGCTTCAATTTTGCAAGGATAACGAAAGTAGCAAGGGAATTTCTCAAATCATCCGCGAAGGGAAAATATATGTCATGGGTCGAAAATAAAATCGCCGAACCTTTCCATGAAGTTCTCGAAGGAAGGCACGTTTTGCCCAGGCCTATGGAGATGATTGAGATAATGGAAGCCAATCATGAATTTCATGGCAACATAGAAGGCGAATCGCCTTTGAGTTCGGGTATTGCTTATCATTTCATGAATGATATGATAACACCGCACGGCGATGCATATATATCAGGCATCTTTCATGTCGGGCCATTTACTTGTATGCAGGAAGGAGTCGCGACCGCGAAAATCGAAGGAATGGCAAAAGAGCTTCGCAAGCGCAAACCTGATTTGGTTTTCCCGATAATCCACGCTTTCTTTGGTGATTCTGCAGGAGCGAACCTGGATTCAGAAATAGCAGTTTTTACTGAGCAATGCTACCAGAAGCAGGGAATGCTCAAGGTGAAATTCCATGCTCATCCACCAGTAACGGCTGATTCCAAAAAACAAGAAATAAAGTCCATTCCCGTTCGAGAGGAGAAAGAAGAAACTGTTTCAAAGATAGAGTCTGTTCATTGATAGAATTGATTATTTTTTGATATTGGTATATACTTAATGATACTATGATTATTTGAGAATATGTGAATAATTATATTGCTCTAAGGAAAATATAAGATGGCTGAAAAAAAAGTCACAAATAAAAGAATTGCCAGAAAAAAAACAGTTCCCCAAAAAACATCATATCCGCCAGCCTATTTCCTTTCATTAAGTGTAGAAAACGTAAGGTGTTTCGGCCCGAAACAAACAATCGATGTTTCAGATGGCCATGGAAGACCTGCGCAATGGACATTAATATTAGGAGATAATAATACAGGTAAGACAACTCTTCTTCAATGCTTTGTTGCTTTGGAGCCATACAAGATATCTAATGATAAAGAAAGATTAGATCCAAAGTTATTTAAAGAAACAACGTTTAATTTTTATAGAGGAATTGAAACGAATTATTTCAATATTAATGGAAAGGTTTGTTACGGATCCAAGATTCGTGAGTTATATAAAGAGTTCAAAAGTCTGAATCAGGAAATATATATTTCTGATTTTCTTTCTATGCATAATACATATCCAAAGCAACATTTTACAGGTTTGATATGTTATGGATATGGTGCATCAAGGATAATGGGAAAAAGTACGCTTTCAGAGAAAGAGCTTAGTGATCCGACGTCGAGCCTTTTCAGAGATGATGTTGAATTAATAAACGCAGAAGAATGGCTGCTTCAGGCGGATTATTCAGCAAAAGCAAGCAGTAAATCTTCAAAGGTTGGGCAAACTGTTCGTAAAAAACGAGATCAGATAAAAGAGATTTTGATAAATCTTCTACCGGAAGTCGATGATATTAGAGTTACTGAACCTACCCAAAAAAATCTAAAACCAAGAGTCGAGTTCAAAACACCTTACGGATGGATCGGATTGAATGGACTTAGCCTTGGATACAGGGCTATGATTTCGTGGATGGTTGACTTGGCAAATCGAATGTTCGAGAGATACCCAAAAAGTGTGAATCCACTTGCTGAACCTGCAATTGTGCTGATAGATGAAATCGATTTGCATTTACATCCCAAGTGGCAGAGAACAATTATGAATTTTTTAAGTGAAAGGTTTATTAATACTCAATTTATTGTCACAGCACATAGTCCGTTAGTTGTTCAAGCTGCCGCAAATGCGAATATAGTCCTTCTAAAGCGTGAAGGTGACCATGTCGTAATCGACAATAATCCACAGTCGGTTTTGGGTTGGAGAACAGATCAGATATTAACAGGCTTATTTGAATTGCCAAGCCGCTCGTTTGAAATAGAAGAATTGCAGAAAAAGCGCAGGGAATTGCTTTCTAAAGCCAGGCTTACAAAAACGGATAAGAAAAAACTCAAGGATATAGAATCAAAAATGGGAACTTTGCCGACAGCCGAAACACCTGAAGACATTGAAGCAATGGAAATAATAAGACAAGCCGCAAAGAGATTGAAAAACGGGGAGAAAAATAACAAGTAATTAAGATCGACAAGCCGAAGTTAGCTCCAAAAATACTTCGTACTAAGGGCAAGAAGAAAACTCAGGAATTTTGTCAGGAATATACGAAGAATAGCAAGCTATATAATACAGGCAAGAAAAAATTTGATTTTGATTCAAATATATATGGTCATAAAACGGTAAAAGCTGCTTTAATAAAAGCACAAAAGGATAAATGCTGTTTTTGTGAATCTAAGGTTACTCATATTTCATATGGTGATGTAGAACATTTCCGACCGAAAGCAGGAGTAAGGCAAAAGTCAGGCACACCACTCGAAAAACCAGGCTATTATTGGTTAGCATATGAATGGTCCAATCTGTTTTTTTCCTGTCAGCTCTGTAACCAGCGTTACAAAGAGAATCTTTTTCCACTTGAGAAGCCGAGTGATAGAGCGAAGTCGCATAATGATGATATTGAAATAGAAAAGCCTGTTTTCATAAGTCCGTCGGAAGATACGGAGAAACTCTTATCATTTCGAGCCGAAGTGATTTTTGCTATAGAAGATAATTCAAGAGGAAAAGTTACAATTGATACGTTAGGCTTGAACAGAGATGAATTGGTTGATATGCGTAAAGAATATTATGAAGCGAGGAAGGTTATTTACGAATTAGCGACTCTTGAACCTCCCATACCTGAGAGCAAAAAGGCAAAAGAATTGATGAACAGATACATTCAGAGTTCAAGTCAATACGCTTTGATGATAAGATGTGCATTAAAATCAAATTTTAAAAGCGTCAGCTAAAGAAACTTTAAAATCTGAACGATGAACACCAGAATTTCTTAAATAAGTAGTCCAAAAAAGTCTGTTCAATTTTATTATTTTCGGCTACAATTAACCGCAATGTTTTGTTATGCCAAGCTGCAAAGCAGAAAACATAAAAGTAAAAAATAACCGATGCAAATTGAAGGAAGCAAAAATGAATAATACGGTTTTGAAGACAAATATCGAAGGATTCGAGCCAGGCCGCGGTAAAGTGCGGGATATATATAACCTGGGCGATAAGCTGCTCATCACAGCAACAGACAGAATAAGTGCGTTTGATGTCGTTATGACAAGCGGCATACCTTATAAAGGAATCGTTCTTACACAAATTTCCAAATTCTGGTTCGACCTGCTCTCTGAGAAAATCGAAAACCACATGATTTCCGATGATATATCCGATTTCCCTGAGCCGTTCTGCAATCATCCCGAGCTTGAAGGACGAAGCATGCTCGTAAAAAAGGGAAACGTTCTTCCGATAGAATGTGTTATCCGGGGCTATCTTGCCGGTTCAGGCTGGAAAGAATATCAGCAGAGCCAGACAGTATGCGGCCATAAACTACCGAAAGGACTGAAGCAATGCCAGAAGCTTCCCGAACTGATTTTTACTCCGGCAACAAAAGCCGAACGCGGCCAGCATGATGAGAATATCGATTTTGCGAAATGCGCTGAAATCGTTGGTATCGATACGGCTGAATATGTTCGTGACAAGAGCATCGAGATTTTCGAAATTGCGAGCTCTTACGCCGAAACAAAGGGAATAATCTTGGCCGATACGAAATTCGAGTGGGCGGTTTACGATGACAGGCTGATTCTGGTTGACGAAGTTTTGACGCCGGACTCATCGCGTTTCTGGCCTGCGGATAAATACAAAGCGGGGCGCGACCAGGAAAGCTACGATAAGCAGTTCGTTCGTAATTATCTTGAAAGCATACAATTTAACAAATCAGGTCCCGGCGTTGAATTGCCCGAAGATATTATTGCAAAAACAAGCGCAAAATACATCCAGGCCTACGAGGAGCTTACAGGTGAAAAGTTCAAATATAAAAAATAGCGTTCGATTTTTTACAAATCAATTGGAATAACGAATATTTTACCCCGTGTACGCGGGGTATTTTTTTTATAAATATTTTTACACAAAATCTCAACTCCATGGTTATTATTATATAGAAGTTGAACATGTTCACTGATTGTAAGGCAAGATTGGAGCTTTTTGAAAAAATGAAGCAATCCAGGCGAATGGAGATATTTGAAAAGGTACGAGCCGAATACGCTGACTTCCTGCCCGCTGTTCTTTGGAAATTGACTGGCGACAGGGAGCTTTTCGCGGAAGCTATGCAAAATGCACTGCTTATCATGTGGCAAAATGCAGAAAAGCTCAGAGGCGAAAAAGCAGGAGGCTATATTTACAAAATAGCACAATCGGCAAATTCAAAAGCATGGCGAAGCAGGATAGGCAAAAATGGCCAATTGCCCAAAGATCATGCTGAAACAGGAAAAAATCCTGGTGACGATATTGAACGAGTCGAGTTGGCGAAGAAATTAAGAAAAGCGATAAGTCTTCTTCCTGAAAAGCAAAGCACCGCGATAGTTCTGAGATACTTCGAGCAAAAAGAATACGATGCGATTGCAGATAAGCTGCGATGCAGCAACGCCGGCGCAAGATCGCACGTCTCCAAGGCTCTTGCTGCATTAAAAAACAAGTTAGCTCACCTTTATGAAACAGAGGTCGAAAAATGAATAACGAAAATATTGAAGAAATCCTGAAAAACATAGGCGCAGAAAAAGTTCCCGATGACATACGAAAAATCGCAAAAGAAACTTCTGATAATTTCTCCAAAGTAAAAGTATTCGTGCAATCGAAACCATCAAAACAGCATTTTTTATTGGAGTATATTATGAAAAATAAATTAACAAAGTTAGCTACAGCCGCGGCGATAATAATAGCGGCACTCATCGTTTTTAATCAATTTGATCACTCTAACGTTGCTTTTGGCGATATGATAAAAAATATTCAGAATGCTAAAACCTTAGTATTTGACACAACTTTTTTATCAGATAAAGGTTCATCTGGTTATCGAGCTATGAGTCTTGGAGAACATTTATTACGATTTGAATTCTCTGATGGACAAGTCTGGATAATTGATCAGGAGAAGGAGGAGGCCTTAATTTTGAATCCAGAAAATAGCACGGCAACAATAGGTTCTGCTCGTCAGAGGGCGTTTGATTTATATAATACCTATGCAAATTTTAAGGACTTGCCCGATTCAACGGTTAAGAAAGTAAAAAATGATGAAATTAATGGTAAACCAGCAGTTGCATTTTATATAGAAATGAAGAAAGGAAATAATGAAAACTATGGCAATATGGAGAACAATGAACCCATAATTAATCGTGATGTTATTGTTTGGGCGAATCCTAAAACGCAGTTGCCCATTTTAATGAAAGAAACTTTGGTGGGTGCTAATGGAAGTGTTATCGAAATAGTTATAGATAATATTATCTTCGATGGAGCATTGGATGAAGCTCTTTTTACCTTTGAAATTCCCTCTGGGTATAAAGTAATCGATAATAGAAATTTACTTGAAAATTTACGTAATCGATTGAAATCAGCTACAGAAATGAATGTAATATTGAAATTCTGCAGGACTTATGAAAGCAAACACGGAACATGGCCGAATAACTTGCAGGAATTAGGTTTGTCTGACATTGACGTTAGGAAATATGTTTACTTGAAGCCATCCGGTCAAATAGATGATTCTACAATAGTTTTATACCAGTATTATGAAATGTGGGCAGACGGGATAAATGTAGGCTTTGGTAATTTCCAGGTGAAATTCATTCAGGATGGAATGGAATTTAAAAAGATGTTAGAACAAAATTAATTGTGTGGCAAAAGAAAGAGAAATAAAAAAGCCGGGCTTTCGAGTCCGGCTTTTTTATTGCGCTTCGTTTTTCGTTATAAAATATTTATTTTTTATACTAAAATATATCTTCTGGTTGTTATATATATGATAATCGATTGTTCTGGATTCAGTTAGGATGTCCTTAATGCTTGAAGACAAGCTGCTAATATTAAGGTTTAATCGCGGCAGCCGCGAGGCTTTGCAGGCTATTTACGAAAATTACAAGGACGATTTGGTTACATTGGCAGCCGCTCTATTAATTGATGTAAATCTGGCCGAAGATGTGGTGCATGATGTTTTTGTCTCTTTTATCGAATCTGCACAGAGGTTTCAATTGACCGGAAGTCTCAAAGGCTACCTGGCAACATGTGTCGCAAATAACGCCAGAAACAAGATAAAAGCAAATAAAATACGTAACACAACATCTCTGGATGAAGCTGATTCGACAGGTTTCTTACAGAATCCGGAAAATCGTGCGATTTTCGGCGAAGAATTGCGGCAGTTGACATGGGCTTTGGGGCAGTTGCCTTTCGAGCAAAGGGAAGTATTAATCCTGCATTCTTACAGCGACCTGAATTTCAGGACAATCGCCGCTCAGCAGAAAGTTTCAATCAATACCATACAGGGGCGTTACCGGTACGCCATGGATAAGCTGCGGTCATTATTAAATAGTGAGGTGAAAAAATGCGACCTGCAGAAGAAATAAACAAGTTAATTAAAAAGTTAAACTTAAAAGCCAGTGCGAACTTAGACAAAAGAGTCCATGAGAGATTTGCCGCCGCACAGGAGAAATGTCAAAACATACAATCGGCTGATAAACAGTCATTCTTTTGGAGAATAATCATGAAAAACATTAAAATAAAACTTGCTGTTACGTCTGCGATTGTAATTGCGTCGGCAATTTTATTAGTCATAGTTTTTAACAATCCAAAACCTGAAACTAAAATTAATATTCCTCCCGATCTTGCTTCCATGAGCGTAGAAGAATTAATCAATTTGTATTACAATCCGGGTGATTCTGCGCACGATCCAAACATAATTAAAATAGCATTACAGCAGGCAATGGATAAAACGAATCCTGATAAGATTGTTGAAATCGCGAAAGATTTAGCCGGCTATAATAACAATAATCAAGGAGGAGGATTCGGAGGCAGAGGCAGCAGGGTGGCAATGGAAAGCATAGCCTTTGCCAATCCGGTCGGTGGTTTTATTGCCCAAAACAGGTCTTTTGCGGATTCAATTGAAGGAACAGACTTGTTTGTTAAAGCACGCTTTTTAGGATTAAGCATTACTAATGCCGATGATATTGTACAGGCTATTATTGACAAAATGAGTTTTTCATCATTTGACTTTTCCAGTAAATTTCGAGTCAAAATAGAATTGGAAGTGATTGATTCTTTACCGAAAGGCTCGCTCGAAGCAGGTCAAAAAATCAAATTACAAGACACTTTATTTGAACGACAAATGACTTTGCTTGAAAAGGGCGGCCAATACTTTTTCCCGATGGTTCAGACAGATAAAGGTCCGCGATTATTATCATATTTGAATGGTGTCTTTCAAATTGACACAACCAAAGATACGACTCAGGCAGACCAGCTTTGGAAATTTTATTCTGATGCACAGGACATATTATTATTTGGAAAGAAGCCTCAACAGGAAACTGTCGATTTCTGGACATCTTTATTAAACAGTGACGCTGCTGAGCTTGCATTTGCGTATATGGATTTAGTTTCGGACGAAATGTTACCCGCTCGCGAGATTATGGATATAATCGAAAACAGACATAATGAAGTTGTATCTCAGATAAAACCTGGTATGGATTATTATCAATTGCGTGACACCAGAAGAAATTTTGGCAAAATTGAAAAACCTTTGAAAGTGCTTTTACGCTCGAATGATAAGGAATCTCTTGCAAGATTATCAAGCTTATTAATAAAAGAAGATTCCTTTCTTGAGTTAATGAATATTCTGCCTGATAATTTAATTCCGACTTCCATTATTATGGATGCTATCGAACGCAAATACAAATATATTATGTCCGAGATAGCAAAAGTGCCGGATTATAATCCCAGAAGACTTCCTCAGGGTGATGATTTAATGGGCTTGGCCGACAATGCGATAAGTTTAATGCTCTCTTCCGGCGATAAGGATTCTATGAAAAGAATGCTTTCTTTATTCGAAGAAGATATGGAAAACCAGAGAAACGGCCATTTTTTTAGAACGCTTGTTTATTTTAAGAAGGAATTTGTTAACAATTTAGTTAGATTGATTATCGGTTTGGAAGATAATATTCAAGGCGATCAGCTTATCGAAGTATATCAAAAATATAAAGATGTTCCTATCGTCTTTGAAACTTATTCTAATGTTTATGCCAACTTTACTTCGACTCCCGAGAAAGCGCAAAGAGATTACGCTCATGGTCTGATAGTTGAAATAATCGAACAAAGCGCAAAAATTGCCAACGAAAGCGTTTACTCGATGCTTTCCAAAATACTCGAAGAACCATCTGCGTATTCGATAAACGACGCGAAAACTTATGCTAAAATCTGGTTGATTTTAGGTTCGAGCGGGACTCGAGATATGCGTTCGTATCTCGAAGAATTCATTAAGTCACCAAGTCTTTCTGATATCGGTTATGTCGAATGGCCGAACTATCCGGAGGACGTTAGTGATACGCAATTCGATTTCGAACAAGCGGCGATCGGGATTCTTCAGTTATTGCCCGCCGCACAAAGACCTGCACATAAGGAAATAATTGACTTGCTGCTAACGATTTACGAAAGGCATAAGCAGGAACAGAAATGTATTGATTTTGTCGATGCGACGTTTGATTTGATTTTGCAAAAGGGTGATACCGAATGTATTCCGGTACTTGCGGAAATGCTTCTTTTGGAAAAGCCGCCTCGAAATGTTGTTAAAATAATTCAGAATAGAATTCCTGATCCGGCTTTAATTCCTGCAATCAAAAAGTCTTTGCTAAAGAAATTTGATTTTTCATTAGTTAATCTTTTATATGCCTGCGGCGATAAGCAAGCCGCTATTGATTACGCGATGGAACAATTCAGAAAACCTGTACGGGAAGATACAGAAAGAAACTTCCGCGCAGATTTGGATTTGAGTTCTAACGTAATGTTACTAATCGGCAAATCCGGCAACGCCAAACTTGCTTCGTCTCTCGACCTTTATACTGATGATACAATTATTGACAATTTGCGGCAGATTAAATTTACTGATGGCAGATTTTCCCTAAGTAAAATGTCTATACGCAAACTTCAGGCAAGCGCAATGATGGCACTGGCTCGCCTGAAAGGTAAAGCCGCTGTTGCCCAGTTGCGCAAGAATTATCAAAACACTAAAGATATCTATATCAAACTAATCGCGGCTCTCTCGCTTTACTATCTTGGCGATGATACAGGCCTTGAGCTTTTGAAACCTATAGTTAATAATACGTATTTGCAGACACCTGAAATTGCAATTAGAGTATCTATGGACCTGAGTATTAGTGATGTATTCCAGGAGCCAATTCTTACATATCTTCGCTCGAAAAGGACTGATGCTCTGCTTTTGGAGAAATTGAGCAGCTATTTGTATATAGGTGATGACAATGCCGTTGTCGAGTTTGCTGCGCCGGATTATTTCAGTGATATGAATTATTCTTATCACGCGGCGGCTTTTTGCAGAGATTACACAGATCAGATTATTCAGATACTTTTCATGCACCTGAGTAGCCGCGATAAGGAAAGCCGTACTCGTGCGAATGATTACTTAAAGAAATTGACCGGACAGGATTTTGGGTTCGATCCGGCAAAGTATCACGGTTTTCAGGAAAACATCGTCCAGCAGTGGAAAGATTATTTAACAAAAGAATATCCATCTGCCAACTTGCTTTGAGACAAAGATGTGATAAATTAAGAATTTTAATATATAAAAACGAATTAGCCGGATTTTCATATCCGGCTTTTTTATTTTAAAATTTGACTTTATTCATATTTTTTTGCATTTTGATTGTTGGTTATTCGTCTTTATTAATGTAACACGGGCATCTTGCCCGTGTATGCATGGGCAAGATGCCCATGCTACTATGAAAGGTGGAAATTTGGATAGTGCTTATAAGCAGACAAGTATAGCCGCGTACTCCATCCTCGTGAAAGAGCATTACAGAACTGTATTTGCGCTTTGTATGGGTATGCTTGGAAATGTCCACGACGCCGAGGATATTGCGCAGGAAGCGATGCTAAAAGGTTTTCAGAATATCGATAAACTCGATAAAAACGTGCTATTCAGGGCTTGGATTATGAAAATTGCGAAAAATTTATGTATTGATTTTATTCGCCGCAGGAAAAAGACGAGTGAGATTACTTCCGAGCAAAAAATGGAATCCAAGGCAAAGGCAAATGAAAATCACGATTTACAAAATGCTATACAAAAGCTTCCACAGGAACTCAGGTTGCCGCTTACGATGTTTTACTTCGAGCAGAAAAACGCGAAAGTAATCGCGAGCATACTTGAAATCTCTCATTCCGGTACATGTCAGAAAATCCGGGACGCGATAAAAATGCTTCATGAAATTCTGACCGAAAGGGTCGAAAAATGAATAACGAATGCAAAAAATATAAAGACAAAATAATTGATTTCGTTTCAGGATTATTAGAAAAATCGGAAATTAAAAATTTACAACAACATTTGGAAAAATGCCCCGAATGTAACGACTACGCGAATGTATTGAAAAGTGAAGACAAGCTTTTAACTGATTTCTTTACTCAAGTTGATTCTGATACGCGATCTCGCGAGCAAAAAGTTTTGAATACAATAAATACACCTGAGCAAAAAGAAACAGGTTCTCGAATGATATTAAGACCATTTATAAAATTAGCCGCTGCGGCCGCAATAATGTTTATAGTTCTATTCGGTATTGATAAGTTCGAAACAGGAAGTATCGCCTGGGCCGATGTCGTCGAAAAATTCAAATCGGTAAAATATTTCAATGCCTCTATTTACTGGAAGGAAAATATTGAATCTGAACCTGTACAGATAGAGCTTTGGATGAGCAATGATGGAAAAATACGAATTCTATTCGGTCAACAGGTTATATTTGCAGAAAATGCGAAAATAATAAAGGCCTTCGATATAGAAAGCCGCGAGGAAGTTAATGCGAATATGCAAGCTGATTTTTTTGTTAATAAATTTGGTTCATCAAGGGAATTTTCTCTTGAGACTATCATAAGTGCAATATCACCGGGCCAGCTCGAAGATGTCACTCCTATGATTAATCCCGATGCAGTAATTTCTCAGGATATTGTCGTATTCGATACCGAGATTAGTGATTTTCAATGGTTTCGCATCTGGGCACTAAAGGAAAGCAAACTTCCCATGCGCATTAAATTATGGACCCCGAATGACGGCAGCTCCTTGGATATCGTCTTCTCGTATTCCAAACAACAGCCTGAAGATTTCTTTAATCCGGATTCTTTCCAAACAGCGATGCTGGATAGGAATCTATCCAAAGTAAATCTTGCTTATATGTTCCTCGAAGATCATGGGCAAAAGAAAGTATCACCCGCTGTTGCTGATAAACACAAAGCCTTCGAGGTAGTAACACAAACACTTGACGGCCAACCCTGGTCACTTGCCGATTATCAGGGCAAAACTGTTATACTTTATTTCTGGGCCAGGTATATTTTGTGGCCGGATGTTCATAAACAAGCATATGAGATAGCTAAAGGTCAGGATGATTTAATATTTGCAGGAGTTAATCTCGACCCGTCGGCTGATATTGCAAAGGAATATTGTGAAAAAGAAGGAATTGACGGGCTGCAGCTTCACGAAAATATAAAACCATGGCAAGATGATAGAGGAGGCATGTTTGCCCAACCTGATAATAAACTTGCCAAAGCATTTGGCGTGACATATCCTGGTCAAGTTCAAGTTGTCCTGATTAAAAAAGATGGTTCAATTAGTAAAATAGATAAAATTGGCTTGGTTAAATTAGTCGAAGCATTGAACAGAAATCTGCTTATGTGCCCATCACAGGAATGGTGGAGTAATATCATCACTCATCAAGGAAAAGATAATGGCCACATGACACAGGAGGAGATAGTGCAAAGGTTCGGTAAGCCGCATTCCATAGAGAATCGTCCTTTTGACAATACTGTCTGGAAATATGAAGCCTTTCAGGAAGAAATGGCGGAAATTGTATTACTGACAATACTTTTTTTTGACAAAACCGGAGAGATTGTTGGGACAGGTGCCCAATATTGAGCATGAACTAAAAACACCTGTATTTTTATATGCGACTTTAGCGATAAACTGCTATAGCATATCAAATGAAAATTAAATAAAGAATAATGTTGCTGTTAGCGTTGTTGGTTCGAATTGGGATGGACCCGAAGCGCCTGAAATAGCCCATAAATGGTTTCATGACGAGTTTGGAATAACCTTTACAGAAGAAACACGCATGATGAAAACCTATGTGATACAAAAGCGAACAGAATAAAACAGTTTTTCCAAATTATAAACAAGAGTTTTGCAAAAATTCAGTTATAAAGTAATATCGCGCGCGCCATGAAAAACCGCGAGGATATCAATTTGATTTGCTTTAATGTAGTATATAATACGATATGGTCCTTCGATAACTTCTCGGATTTGTTCCATTTCATATTCCGGGACAGATCTTCCTGAAAGTGGGAAATTTCCAATCTGCTGAGAACGGCGAGTTAAACGGTCAACCATGCGTTTGGCATAGGCTGGTGAATCCTGCGCAATGAAGTTATAGATTGCGTCAAGATGATTTTTGGCTGTATCTGTCCAAACGACTTTCATTCTGGTAAGCCGTATTTCTTTCTTACATCTACAACATCCATAGTCCTGCCATTTTGACTATCAGCAAGTCCCTGGTTTATAACCTGGCGCACATAGATTTCATTCATGAGGTCATCCCATGTAGAATCATCTGCCATTTTATCAACAAGTTTATGAGCCTGATCTTTTTGCATTTTTTCTGCCATAATATTCTCCAAAAACTTATAATCTGATGAGTTCTGCAAAATTGAAGTTAGACATATATTGTATGAAGAAAATCGGATTAAAAGATTTTCTTCATACAATCTGCTGCATTGCTGTAACGGCTTATTCATAAATAGTTTAACTTCATTGTTTAAGAAAGAAAAAATTAAACACAAGCAATTTTTTCTTTCTTAAAGTATGTCTAACT
>JAFGEF010000015.1 GCA_016931715.1 Sedimentisphaerales bacterium | reverse complement strand
GCCGCTTCTGATAATGAATAAAACATTCCTGCCATAATCACCTTTTCTCCAAAAACACATTTCGCGCGGGATATGAAAAATTACCCGATAAACATCACTATATTGTATAATAATCCGGCGAAAAAAGCAACAAACTTTATTGAATTACACGGTTATTTATCTGCCGGCAGAATTTCTTCTGTACGGATTACTTTTCCCTGCTCATCGTAATAATAAAGCACTATTTTTTGAACTTTCAGCTTATCAGGAATGTAAGGGGGATTTTCATCAGGATTTTTTAACGAATAATAGATTGTTTGAAATGTTTTGTCAGGCTGGTATTTATTTCCTGTGTATATCGAATGCCTTATAGCTTTTTCTGCTATAGTGCCAGACGAAGATTGCTCTTTATATAAAACCAATAAATCATTTTCACTCCCACCCCATTCTATATCCATCAGGTCCAGGGGATAGAACACTGATGCCTGAGGTGCAGGCAGTGAGCCGACTGTTTGCCACCAGTTGATATATGCCTGAAGAACGGATTTGTGAATTTCGAGGGATTGCTCGCATTCTCTGCTGCTCATACCCTTTTTGACACACATTGCATTGAGAGGCAGACGATAAGAACCTACATGTAATTTTTCACCAATTTGTTTCTCCCTTGCCAGGGAGACTTGTTCGCGTCGAAGTCCCTCGATAAACCATAAAGCAATCATTCCCTCACGGCAATATTGGCCGGCGTATGATGAGATACCAAGTTTCGGCATACCTTTGTGCAGGTTGTCATTTTGAGCAAGCTCCAGAAGGAACGGAATATCTTCCCACATGAATTTGGGGTGAAACTCTTCAAAAGTTCTCAAATCTGTTTTTAAGCCAAGCTCTTGTTCTTCTTTTGTGAGGGAATTTGCGTGAGCATAAGAGTTAAACAATTCCGTGACTCGACGACGATGCTCTTCTGTTTCGGACATTTTTGCAGATGGCTCGGAAGATTTTAGTATCTCAATTTTAATCGGTTTACTCGCTAATAAAACTGGTTTATCTTTCTGATTTGTGTTTGTATTGGAACTTTTTATAATTCCCGCCCATCCGAAACTGATTGTATGTTTGCCGGGTTCTAAAACCAATGGACTGGAGTTATCCAGAGTTACCCAATGCTTAGGGTCGAGAGATATTGAAATGAATGCTCCAGCCTGCACCAGCCAATTTATATCATTATAAGTCCCCATGCCGCCAGTCCATTCTGGATTTATATAGCGATACCACTGCTTATCTACTTTTATTTGGCAATTTTGCTGCTCAATTACTGCCATTAACAAGTTTTCGTTTTCCGGATTGATTCCTAAAAGTCCGAGCAGCTTCGTTAAATATTCGTTAATATCTCTGGGTTTGGGTATATAAGCTTTAAACTTTGGTATCTCGGAAACCTGCCATTGCTGCTTTTCCGGTAATAGATTACACGTTATATCCGAAATTTCCTGTTCAGGTTTAATTTTATCTTCAGAGCTTCTTGAACTTGTTACCGATGACCAGCCGGAAATAGATATAAGTAAAATCCATACAAGTGTTAGAATTACCACGGATTTGAAAAAATTTTGATAGTTCATTTTTATCACCTTTCAAGTTCTGCAAAAGAATGTCTTTTTTATAACTGAAACAATCCTCATGAAAGCCAGAAGTAATGCCATTTATATTCCAGGCTGATGCTTTCGTCCGGCTTGAGTTTTATGTCCCAGTTTACCTGCCCGACTGAGTTGAAATGATACCACCAGTACGGCCAGCTATACCAGTTCCACCAGAACGGGAAGCTGTCTGTTGTCATCCATTCTCCTTCGTGTCTGCCTATATGAGTGATTTTTCCTTCTTTATTTGCATCGTCGATATTTCCCAGAACAGAACGCCTGACCTCCAGTTCTATCGTATCGGTGCGGTGGTTTGTCAGTGAGATTGTCCCTGTCATGTTGCTGCGGGAGTATGTATTATTGTTCCACCTTTCTGAGTTGGGAATCCGTTCTGTTTCCTCGTCGAGCTTTTTGACGGAGATATCTACGGCTGTTGTAAGCTCAAGGTCACACGCCGCACCAATCGCGGTATATGTCATCATGCCCTGAGAAATAATACGTCCATCGCGGAGTATCAGCGCTGGAGCAGTTGTTAAAGGACAATCCGCAGTGTTAGAGATTCGGATTTTGTGTATTGCTTTCGGTGCGTTATAAAGCCTTGCTAATTGTGCTACCTGGTCATTGTTGAAACGCTCGCGAACTTCCGGCGGGGGGCCGAAAGGCAGGTCGAGCACATACACATCCTTGTATTTCAATTTGTATTCGCCAATAGGAACAACCATTCGCTGGCCTTTTTTCAGAGTAATGTTTTCAAGCGTGAAAATGTACAAGTCTTCGTTTTTGCCTGATGAAGCAACTTCGGGACCAAGATCGATAGTTTCATTATTGACAGGAACTTCAACGTTACGTTCAGACATACGTACCTGACTCATAATTGCATTATCAAAAGAATAAGCAGTACGGCTGTTTCTCTGGAAATTGCTTGAAAGCTGTGCGACAGTCTGCTGGAGCGATATTGGGTCAACGGTTTCCTGAAAAGCAAATGTCGGGACGCCAATTACAAGATGAGCTTTGACGTTTTCTATATCGGTAAGCTCGTTAATGATTGTTGCCTGCAGTTTAATAACCGCCTGCCCTTTGCCGTCAATTTCGACCCGGTAATTCGGAATCCAGCGAATTCCTTTCTGGACGTACATCATTCCTACGTTTGCAGTTTTCGCGGGAGCGCTTTTATTCCAATCAAGCTTGAGTGTCATAATATTCCTGAACTCTTTGTGTTCGAGAGAAGGCTGAGGCTCTTCGAGAAAAGTAATTTGCTGGATGCGATCAATTGAAACAGCTTTAATCCCGCCTTCATATTTGAGCATAACTATATTTCCCTGCTGAGGAAGCTCGTCAGGATTAGACTCAGGACTGGTTCTGCGCAATTCTTCGGAACTTCTTGACGGAATTGCGAAGATAGTGCACTCGTAAGCATCGAGTCCGATTTCTGAGACTTTTACTTTTGCTCCTATATTGGCTCTTATAAGCTCTGGGATATTGAGGGCGGTTCTATCTATCGAGACTATACGTTTTCCCGATACGACTCCGGCAAGTTTTGTTTTGCTATCGGCGGAATAGCTCCAGAAAGTTCCTATAATCGGCCTTGGCAAATAATCGAGAACGATATTCCCATCTGTGTCAGTGGGCATTTGTCCTTCGTGCAGGACGAATGTATGGCCGTCCTTGAAAACCGTAATTTCTTTTACAGGCATATTCGCAAGAGCATTTTCGGGTATATTTTCCGATGCGGTTGAACGAAAAAACATAGTTAAAAATACAATTACGGCTATGGCGAATACACATTTTTGATTGAATTTTGTTGATTTCATTTTTGTATCTCCTTTTGAAAAAACGTTCGATTTATATTTTCTCACTAAGAAATATTATACGGAAGAACCGCTTTTTTGAGCAGTAAAATGCGTGTAAAATCGGGCGTTTTATTTTTTACAAACTATTTACAAACCATCGGGCGTGTTTTAGTCTATAATATTAATATAAGAAGACAGAAGTCAGAATACAGGATACAGTAAAAAGAAATTATGGAACCGAAAGCAAAAATACTTGTGGTCGAGGATGAACAGAATATCCAGAGCGCCTTAGCGGATTTTCTGGAATATCACGGCTTTGAAGCCTTAATCGCTATAGATGGTCTTGAAGCCGAGAGGATAGTTTCCGAGCAAAGCTTCGACCTGATACTGCTCGATTTAATGCTTCCGAAAATCAGCGGCGAGCAGCTCTGCACGAAGTGGCGCCGCGAAGGATTGCAGACCCCGATTTTGATGCTGACCGCCAAGGGTCTGGAAAAGGAAAGAATCGCGGGACTGAACCTCGGCGCTGATGACTATATTACGAAACCATTCTCGCTGGAAGAACTGCTTGCGAGGATAAATGCCGTATTGCGGCGGACAGACCCGGCGCGGGGAGTAGGGCAGAAATTTCTGTTCGGGGACCTGGAAATAGACGCAGCTTCACTTATCGCCAGGCGAGCGGGACATGAGATACCGATAAGCAAACGTGAGGCGGAAATTATTCAATATCTCGCTGCTAATCCGAACAGGGTTATCAGCAGGGACGAATTATATAAGCAGGTTTGGCACGATACGATGACGGATTTGGGTACGAGGACGACTGATATGCACATCGCAAAGCTGCGAAGCAAAATCGAGCTTGATTCAGAACAGCCGCAGATTATCAAAACCGTCCGCGGAGCAGGTTATAAATATGAATGTTAAAAACAAAAAAGCATTATCATATTTAATTATAGGAATTATTGTAGCAACGATTCTGAGTTTCTCGGTACTTGTGACAGCATCCTTTCTAAAAACACCTGAAAAACATTTACCTTCTGCAGCCAGTACTATAGAGTATATTGTGATGGAACAGACAAAACCTGTAATAGAAGATATTGTTATTCTAAATAATTTACGCGAAGAAGCAGGCTTAAGGCAAGTAAATGAAGATTGGAAAATCGTAAATACTGGCATGTTCATTTTGGACGGCCCAAGTGTTACTGTTTTACTGGATGAAGAAAGTACTCCAGCAAAAGTAATTATGGATGAAAATGTTAGCTGGTTGGGAATCAACCGAATAAGAGAGTATGAAGTAATAAATGGAAAACTTAATGGGAAAGCAGTAACTTGGGTGGGGAAACCAGAAAAATTATTGATGCTCGAAACTTATAAAGATAACGAGCTTCATGGTCCAACAATATACTACTCAGAAACAGGACAGGAAATATGTCGTTGTGAATTTAAGAATGATAAACCCTGGACAGGCCGCGAATTTTCAGGCTATGGTTTTACGAACATAGGTCTTGAGCAATCTTATAAGAATGGGAAACTTGATGGCGAAATGAAGCAATTCACACCTGAAGGACAACTATGTATTTTAAGAACCTATAAGAACGGTAGATTACATGGGCCGGATCGGAGTTATAGTTACGGTCAGCCAAGTGGAGAAGTTTGGTTTTGGAAAGGAAAAGTAATTGGCCTGAATGATTCTGGAAGGGAAAAATTCGGAAATCTTACAAATAGACGATAATTTTGTATTATAAGGCAGAATTCAAAGTTTAAAACTGGATTCCCGCCTTCGCGGGAATGACATAGCAATATTAGCTTGTGAAAAATTATGTATAGAAGATTGATTATATTATCGGTAATAATTGTCGCGGCTCTTTGCGGGCTGAGCTGGCTGGGCTACCGGGCTATTTCCATGTGGATTCAGGGCATCGAAGGAACTCGCATCACCGAATTCGCAAATGTTGCAGAGCAAATCAGGCTGGATGTGAAATATAAGCTCGATGCTTTTATGGAGCAGGAGCAGAGTCGTCCTTATACGGATTATCAATATTATACTGCACCTGAAGAATCATTCTATACATATCAGGAAGATAAAAGGAAAGTTCAGGATGCTCTTGCGGATGATTACTCACGTCGCAGATCGGAGATATCGAATGTTCAGCCTGCCCGAGGTATTGGCGACCAGCAGCAAATCACACTTATGCCCTCGCCATTAGCAGGCAGTCTTGAGAACGGGTTTGCTTATTTCAATTTTCAGTATGATACTTTAAGTAAAAGCATTACAACTCCTAATTACAAGATTGAGCCTCAGCAATCGGACGCTTTGTCCGAAGCGGATATAGAATATAATAATGAAGTCGGTATTAATGCATTGAATGTTCGTGACAATCTTCTGCCGGTTCTTCGGGATACTGCGGATTCATCGATAGATAATTCTAAGAAAACAGATGTTCTTAAAGAGAGATTGTCAGGCATTAAGAAAGAGTCCGAACCTGTATTTTCCAAAACTCCTTCACCTGTTAAATCAGAAGAGTCTAAAAAAGAAAATATCGTGAAAGAAAGAGAAGATAAGGCCATAATAGCCCAGGACAAAGTCATAGGCAATAGCAAAGCTTCAAGCACAAGAACCACGAGCAGAACGGGAAGCTATAATATTGAGAGTTTTCAAAATACCAATGCCGAGCCGCAGGTCCAAAAGCAATCTCGTGATTATGTTACCAATATGTCACAACAAAATCAATTGTTTGACGCAACTGAGCAGGCTGAAATTATTAATAAGTATCAGCAATCTGCCAGTCAGCAATCTCTTGTTGTAGATGAGCAATCAACTGCTTTGCAACCAAAAGACACAGAGTCTGTTTTGGAAGTACAACAAGACACTGCTGCAAATGAAACGCAGCAAATGGGTGGGAGAGGAGGATTCGGCGGCGGAATGGGAGGTATGAGCGGTGCAAGATCTGCTGCAGGAGGACGAGGCGGCAGGCAGTCCTCAGCAGGGGAACTTGGTTTTGGCGGCAGAAGTGCTCAAGCCCTTCAAGATAGCGAATCTCCTGTTCAGGCAGATACAAGACTTGATACAAGAAATGAGATGACCAGTACAACCACAGGCAGGTCTGTAAGCTCATCAATAAATGTACACGAGGGAACTCAGGCGCCGGCAACTGTCGCGCAAAGAGAACAGAATCAGCCGATAGCTGCTGATCCGAATCAGTCTGATATAATCGAAGTGCGAATCGAGCCGTTTACTCCGATTGTAGTTAAGGGAGAGAACGATAAAGATTCCATATTCGGCGGCCAGGTCTTTATGGTTCGCAGGGTGAAATACGAAGGCAAAGAGCTGATACAGGGATTCCAGCTTAACGAGAAAAAACTTCTCGAAGAAGTAGAAGAATCGACAAAGCGTTTTGTTCGTGCAGGGATGAGCTATGAGCTGGGGCGCAATCAAAACGAAAGTTCCGCCTATACGGCCATACTGGATTTCGGATTCGGACATTTACTGCTGAATTTATTCGAGGACGACCCGGGACGCTTTATTCTGCAAATCAGCCATTTGCGTACATGGTATTTCAGTATCATATCCATTGTATTTTTGGCGGTGACACTTGCAGTCGTAAGTTTATGGCTGAACGCGAGAGCACAAATAAAACTTGCGCAGAAGAAAGATGATTTTGTTTCGGCGGTCTCGCACGAGTTGCGAACGCCGCTGACTTCAATTAGAATGCACGCGGAAATGCTCGAGAAAAACTGGATAAAATCTGAAAACAAGCTTGGCGAGTATTACCGAAGCATGAGAACCGAGAGCGAGAGGCTCAGCAGGCTTATTGAAAATGTTCTGGATTTTTCCCGCATCCAGAAAGGTCGGAAGAAGTACTTCTTCAAGCTTGGTGACATAAATAAATGTGTTACAGATGTTGCCGAAATGATGGCTGCTTATGCCGCTCAAAGAGGTTTTCAGATAAAAACGCAGCTTGGCGAATGCAGGGAAATCGCTTTTGACAGTGACGCTGTTACTCAAATTGTTGTGAATCTCCTCGACAACGCTGTGAAATATTCGAGTAATTCCAATGATAAAACAATTACTGTACGAACCAGAAGTGATGATGAATTTGTATTAATAGAAGTCGAGGACCATGGTCCGGGAATTCCGCATCGCCAGCGGAAAAAAGTATTCCAGGAATTCTACCGAATCGGAGCAGAAGCGACACGCGAAACAAGCGGGAGCGGCCTGGGGCTGGCGCTGGTTAAAAAATTCGCACAGGCTCATAACGGCTTTGTAGAAATTTTCAGCGCAAAACCGACAGGCGCTATTTTCAGAGTGTCGCTCGCCGCACATCCGCAAGACGCTTAAAAACGCAGAATAAAAACAAATCAGGATTGCAAATCTGATATTAATCATTACAATTATATTATGAACAAGTTCTGCAAAATTGAAAACAAGAAATATTTTCTTTCTTATAATTATGTCTAACTTCAATTTTGCAGAGTCCTTTCTTGTTATGAATTTTGGGAGGTACAGTTTGTTGATTGACAGTTAATAGAAGTTGGCGGAAATGAAAGGAAAAGCTATGGGCAAGGTCGAGTCTGATCAGGAAATTCTTGAATTTGCTATATTTCGTGAGAATGAGGCATATAATTTTTATATGACATTGGCAGGTCGAGTTGGAAATGACCGTGTTCGTAAGGCATTCGAGGATTTGGCCGCTGAGGAGTTAGAGCACAAAGCAAAGCTCGAACTGGAGATTATCAAGACAGGCAGGACAGTATCTACTGAGCTTGAGCCGCCAAGACCTGCAAGCGAATATATTATTACCGATGACCCTGCGGATCTGGATATGGATTACATGGATGTTCTTATGCTGGGAATAGAAAAGGAAGATGCGGCTTTTAAGACATATATCAATCTTATAGGCAGTGTGCATGATGAGCAGTCCCGCGAATTATTGATGGCATTAGCGCAGGAGGAAGTCAAACACAAGCTCCGTTTCGAGACGGAATATAATATCCTTCAAAAGAATCCGCGAGACCGGCAATAACATTCGTATTGTCGAAAGAAATTATCGTTCTGGTATTATTCAAGCCCAAATGAAATTTCCAGCCTGTTTTTTCAATAGGATTGTGAGGAAATGCGAAGCTGAGCATCAAAAATTGCAATTACCATATTCAAGACGTTATGTTGCATAACTCATTTATACGTAAGAAGATATGAAAATGTCAATTACGCTGAATCAAATATATGTATGCTCTCCGGCCTTCTGAAAAGCAATTTTTTTCTTTTATTATCGCAATGAAAATGGTAATATCTCACGTTTAAGAAGGTATGTGTTGAAATAGCAAGTGAAGGTAGTTTTGCGCGTATGCCGAAGAAGATAAAATTTATGCCTGACAATAATAATAGTATAAGCGGCAGTGATCACCTCGATTTCGAGGATAAGGTTGCTGAGCTTGACAGCCAGATGATTGAACTTCGGAAACTCAGTTCAGTTAAAGGCATAGACTATTCTCCTGAAATACGGCGGCTCCAGAAACAGCAGGTTGATGAGCTGAGGCATGTTTATTCCAGGCTTTCTGCATGGCAGACGGTTCAGGTGGCTCGCCATCCGAAAAGACCTCTTGCCGGCGATTATCTTGAGCTTATGGTAAAAGATTTTCGCGAGCTTCACGGAGACAGATGCTTCGGCGATGATAAAGCGATTATTACCGGCTTCGGAAATATAGGCAGGGAAAGAGTTTTAGTAATTGCGCAGAATAAGGGAAAAAATATTAAGCAAAAAATAGAGTGCAATTTCGGATGTCCCAATCCCGAAGGTTACCGCAAGGCGCTCGCCAAAATGAAATTCGCAGAAAAGTTCAATATCCCGATTGTAACTTTAATTGATACGCCGGGCGCATATCCCGGTGTAGGCGCCGAAGAACGCGGCCAGGCGCAGGCTATCGCCGTGAACATGCAGGAGATGTCCCGTTTGAAAGTCCCGATTATCTGCATAGTTATCGGAGAGGGCGGCTCAGGCGGCGCGCTTGGTATAGGTGTTGGTGACAGACTTGCTATGCTTGAGTATGCGTATTATTCCGTAATATCGCCTGAAGGCTGTGCCGGTATTTTATGGCGTGACGGCTCGCAGGCTCCATTAGCTGCCGAAGCGCTCAAACTGACCAGCAAAGATTTGCATAAACTCAGGCTTATTGACGAGATTATTCAGGAGCCGCTGGGGGGGGCGCATCGAAATATGCATGATGCCATTTATAATGTAGAAAAATACATCGTAAAGACGTTCAGAGAGCTTAAACGCGTGAAAATTGAAAATCTGTTAGAGGACAGGTATCAGAAATTGCGTTCGATAGGCTCTGTTTCTCCTGAAACGCTGCGCTCGAAAACTCAGGCCGGCAGAGACAGAATAAAGATTGCATTGCAGAGCATCAAATCAAAATCCAAAAGAATTCACGCCAAAGTATAAAGAAAATCTTTTAAACCGATTTTCTTCATACAATATATGTCTAACTTCAATTTTGCAGAATCCTTAAGAATTGATATTTAAGGGAGGAATTTTTTTTTAACAAGGCAGGCCTCCCTGCCCGCCCTGTATTACGCCATATATGATTAATGGTTGAGTTCTCTTGGATCTTTTCCCTGTTCGATAGCTTGAATTTTATTGACTCTTCTCTGGTGCCTTCCGCCGGTGAATTCGGTTTTCAGCCACATCTCGACTATTTTTCTGAGCAGTGATTCTCCGGTTTGATCTCCCGACAGGCAGAGCACATTAGCATCGTTGTGTCCTCTCGATAGTTGTGCGCTTAATTCGTCATGACAGAGTGCAGCTCTTATTCCCGGAACTTTATTTGCAGCCATACTCATACCAATACCGGTTGCACAGGCAAGGATTGCTCTGTCGGCCTGCTTTGTTGAAACTGCTTTAGCCGCTAAATATGCAGTATCAGGATAATCTACCGGCTCGTTATTAAAAGCGCCGAAATCAATAAATTCATGGCCTAATTCGTTTATTAATACTTTGATTTGCTCTTTGATTTCAAAAGCTCTATGGTCACATCCGAGTGCTATCTTCATAATATTAACTCACTAATTCTTTCTTTAACAGCTTTTGTAATTATCTTAACACAACTATCGTAAATCCTTTGGGGCTGCCCGATAGGATCTAAAATTTCTTTATCACCCGCCAGCAATAAGCACCTGTTTTCAGCCTGCGGCTCCAAAGCCAGGATTCTCGTCAAATGTATTCTCTCCATAGCAAATATAAAATCACTTTCTGTTATCAGTTCGCTCGTTAATCCCTGATTTCTGTGATTTTCTATATTAACACCCTGTTTTGCACAAGCTTCGATAGCTTCAAAACTTGCACGATAGCCGGACGAACCTATAATGCCTGCTGAACTTACTTTATAACCCATATTTTCAAGTTCGTCAACATCACAATTTAGTTTTTGAGCCAAATATTTTTTAAATATCCCCTCCGCCATCGGGCTTCTGCATGTGTTGCCGGTACAAACGAAAAGAAACTTTATTTGTGATACAAAATCCAATTCAGTCTGTGAAAAAGCGCCTTCTCTCAAGATTTCAATGCCTGTCTTGTTTATTTTTGCAACAGTGCTGCTTTTTTTGAATTTACACTGTCCGCCGTCGAGCACGATATCTATTTTGCCGGACAATTGTTCAAGTGCCTGTTCCGCGGTAACAGCAGGGGGGCGGTCTGATATATTTGCACTGGGCGCAACTACAGGATTGGTTGCTTCCTGCAGTAAAAGAGAAGCAATGGGATTATCCGGGCATCTTATGCCTATTGTTCCATCCTTATAAATAGCGTCAAATGCTTCCATTTCCAGTTTTGTGCGCTGCATCCTTATATCGTTCTGGTTTAAATCAAATATGAGCGTTAACGGGCCGGGCCAGGCGTTTTGAATAAGCTTGCGCGCTCTCAAATTTATTTTCGGAACATATTTGAAAACATCGGTATTTTTCGCGATATGCAGTGTATAGTGTTTATTATCAGCTCTGTTTTTGATGAGATTTAGCTTCGATAAAGTATCATTTTTAACACGAGCGGCTATTCCATAGACTGTTTCTGTAGGAAATACGACAAAGCCGCCGGAGTCAACTATCGCTGCGGCTTCCTTTATCACACCCATGTCTATGTTTTCGGGATTCAATTGTATCTTTTTCGTTTCCATTAACTAACACAATACAATAGAAAGCCTCGATTAGCAAGTTTTTGATAAATTTTTGCAAAAAAACAGGAACCGACATTCATCGAAAATTCACAATGCGGTGTGAAAAATGAGGCTTGAGACATACCCGATAAGTAGGAAAAAGACCTCTGCTTTTACATCCTTGAGAAAGCAGAGGTCTTAATTCATTTACTGCAATTTCAAAAAGCCCCGGTTTCGGATGATAAGCCGCATTTACAAATCCTTTGCCGCGAACGTCAAACCTCAGCCGAAATCATCTTCGTTTTTCAAAATGAACGCAACTGAGACATTGCCCGTGACGGTCCACGTATTTGCGGCGATACTGACTATTACTGTTAATCCAGCGATGTCAGTTGAATATCATCCAGATATAATGTACCTGAGCCTCCGGTTGAGTCGATTCTCTCTACACCTATTGTAATAGAGCTTATATTACTAAGGTTTATACCAAGAGACGGAAGATTTATCTCCCATTTTATCCAGGTTGTACTGGATATATTGGCAGCAGCACCACCATAAACAAGCCTGGTATTATTCAGTTTCATGTACGGCCGATCATTAGCAGCATTGGCAGCAGCGCCTCTGAACCAGATTACGAGGGTATTCGGATTGCCTGTCGTCCAGTCGGTTATACCAATCGGCAGGTCAGCTACCTGAGCTGTTGCCTCTGAATAACTGGCGATAGTATTGTCATACCTCAACGGAACTGAATGACCGCCGCTATGGTTAATTGTAGAAAGATATGGTCCTGGAAATACGTTACCTATCAGACCGCCGTTGACAGATTCATTCCCATATCCGTCAATCCATGTTGCCCATACTGCATTAGCATCAGTATCATCATAGCCGACCTCGAAGTCATCCACAATCAGAGAATCCTTTGTTGTGAAGTTCCAGACATTTCCCTGCCAGACGGGAGTAGGTTCGGCATTATTGACCTCATCGACTCGCCAGTAGTAAGTTTTTCCAAGATCAAGGGATAATGGGCCATAGCTTTTCTGTGATATTGTCACAAGAGGAGCATTGCCGTCAATTACAGCCTGTTCGTCAGTGCTGATATATACGTTGTGCTCAGAGACCTCTCTTCCTGCCATCCAGCTTAGCATTGCATCCAGAGCTACATCTGCTGCATCGTCTTTCGGGTTTGGTTTCCATGCACGCATTGGTATATAGAAGAAACGTACCTCACTAAGACCATACTGGTTCAGAATACCTCCCCAGTTTGTATTAGCCGTAAGCTTAATATACCTGGCTTCGATACCATCAAGATTCACAATAGTATTAGGTGCATAATTAGGTTCACCAAATGCCTGAGTAAATTCATGAGTGGTTCCCAGCGTTGTATAGTCGCTGCCATTGACTGAGTATTGGATTGTAACATCTTTGAATCCGAAACCAATCAGCGACTCCAGAGAATCATTATAGTTCCATACCCAAAGCTCGTGAAGCCTCTGAACAACACCTAAATCATATTCGATAGATGCCGGTCCTGTTTCAGTTTCACTGCTTAGCCACATAGTATTGACAGCTTCATTGCCATGCAGCAAACCGTTCACATCCAGTCCTGACTCGTTAACGGTATTCTCAGGTCCCAGACCTTCAGATGATGATGAAGCAGTAGTTGTTATCATATCACCAGCTATAGGATACGACAAAGATTCTACGGTAAAGCTCCAAACTACACCATCATATACCGTTGAAACCGGAGGAGCGCTGACCTCGTCAACGCGCCAGTAATAAGTCGTTCCGAATTCCAATCTGCCGATATCATAACTGTTGGCATCCAGTCCCTCGATTACAGTAGCGCTTAACGGTGCTGCTATAGTGGCTCCTTTGACATCGTTTATATCTGTGCCGAAGTACAAATTGTGCGTGTTGGCAAATATACCTGGAGACCAGCTAAGAACCAAATCGCGAGGCACATCTGTTGCTTTTAAAGCAGGCAGCGGCTTGGAAGCCAATTCCGGTAGCGTTACTATTTCACCTTGAAGGTAAGTGCCGCCAATGATTCCGCCCTCAGTGCTTCTGACTGTCCGCAAAATCGCCGAGCTGCCTGTATTTGGTGCAAACAGCAGGGTGATAATCCCATCGGTATCACTATTGACGAAATCGGTCAATGCCTGATTCGGTTCGGTTGATGCCCTAATCTGATTGCCGGGCGCGGTAAAACGGCACAGTAAGGGTGTGAGATCGTTATAGTCTAACACCACAGGAGCACCGACAGCTAAAGAACCATCATTCTTGACACCGGGAGCCTTATTCCATGTAAGCTCTAATCTTGGTGGAAGATTGTCAAGCTCCTCGATGACTCCATAGACATTTACTGGACCGACGCCAGCGCCTAAATTACTAAAGCATAAATTTGCAAATTCTGCACCTTCAACTTTAACTGATGAGATATCAAAACTGTAGAGTCCCACCCGGCGCCTATTGGTACCTGTATCTCGAACATGTACTCCAATCTGGTCTTCCGTCTGGTCAGGACCCCACTGCGTGTCATTAGTCACATGCTGTTCCAGAAGTGCTAATACGCTAAAAGGTTCCGAGCTTGCCCAGGCACTGCCTGCACCAATGATTAAAACAGCACAAAAGATTGAAATAAATAAATTTCTACACATAATAATCCTCCTGTTTAAAAAAATTGTTAAGTTATATTGATAACCACGCAACAAAGAACTTATCGGTTTTTAACATCAAAAATCTTCTTGCCGGGACATTTTACTTAATCCGTCACCGGTTGAAGGATATTACTTTCTTCCTTATACGATATCCTTTCTCATAAAGCTTTTTAACAACATTTATCTGCCCAGGATAATGTTATCTGATTTATTACTCAAGAATCGCCTCTTCATCCAAACGAACATAAAGCTGAATATCATCTATATACAATATACCAGAGCCTCCATTCGAGCCGCTCCGTTCCAAACCTATTGTAATACTGCTGATATTACTAAGGTTCACTCCCAGCGATGGAATATCTATCTCCCAGGGTATCCATGTTGTGCTGGATATATCAGCCGCAGGACCATTGTAAACAAGTTTCTTGTTGTTCAGCTTCATATACAGCCTGTCTGTAGAAGCATTATTAGCATCGCCCATAAACCATATCACGAGTGTATCCGGGTTGCCTGTCGTCCAGTCTGTCGTACCTATCGGAAGCTCATCAGACTGAGCTGTAATTTCTGAATAACTGGCTATTGTATTATTATAATTCAAGGGTGCAGAATGTCCGCCGCTGTGATTGGTTGTTGATAGATATGGGCCCGGAAATGCGTAACCAATCAGGGCGCCGTTGACTAATTCATTCCCATATCCGTCAATCCATGTAGCCCATACTGCATTTGCATCAGTATCATCATAACCGATCTCGAAACCATCGACGACAATATACTCGGAAGTTTTAAAGCTCCAAATATCTCCCTGCCATACAGAAGGTGTTTCAGCATTATTAACCTCATCTACGCGCCAGTAATATATGCTGTTAAGATCAAGCGCTAACGGGCCATAGCTTGTCATGCTGTATGTACTAACAGGTGCATTTCCGTTAATTACGGCCTGCTCGTCTTTGCTGATATATACTTTATGCTCAGCCGCTTCTCTTCCGGCTTTCCATGTGAGTGTTACATCCAGGGCGACGTCTGTTAAGCCGTCTGTCGGATTAGGCATTCTTGCACTGACAGGGACATAGAAAAAGCGAACCTCACTGAGACCATACTGTTTCAGGAGACCCTTCCAATTGCTGTTGGCGGTAATTCTGACGTATTTTGCCAATACATCATCGAAATCTATAGTCGTATTATGCGCATAATTCGACACAGCAGGCGCTTGAGCAAATTCATGAGTAGTTCCCAGTGTTGTGTAATTGATGCCATCGACTGAATATTCAATTACTGCATTTTTAATTCCCAAACCAACCGAAAGCTCAAAACTATCATTAGAGTTCCATACCCACATCTCATGAAGTTTGTAAACCTTGTTAAATTCAAATAATATCCATGTCGGTTGTTCTCCGGTGCGGCTACTCAGCCACATACAGTCTTTACTTATTTTATCATGCAGCAAACCGGTTTTATCTAATCCGGAACCATTTACTGTATTTTCAGGACCTTTATTCGCATCGCTGCTGGAAGCTGCGGCAGTGATTTGCTTAATAGGAAAGGCAAAAGGAACTGTGAAGCTCCAGACCGGACCTTTATATCTTGTGTTGCTCGGCGGAGCATCAACTTCATCAATCCGCCAGTAATAAGTCTGGTCTAATTCAAGCAGTCCGGCGGGTTCAAAAGAATTAGCATCGGTGTTTTGACTTACAAGAACATTGCGCTGATCAGTTCTGCTTGCCTGGTTGACATCATTAAAAACCGTTCCGAGGTAAACGTCATGTGTATTAGCCCTGGAGCCGGGCACCCATTTCAAAACCACATCAGGTTCTTCATATTGGGCGCCGTCTTCAGGACTCGGCATGGAGGCATACTCCGGGCTAAGCATATCCTGAATCTCCTGTTGTGATAACGCACGATTATAAACCCGAATATCATCAAGAAAGCCTTCGTAATACCATTGATTAAGCCCGTCTCCCTGGTTGTTTCTCCCAAAACTAAGAGCATAATTATTATCCCTGTTTATACCCCCTTTATATTGTGTGCTGCCCATTAACACACCATCGATATATAACTTCATCACTTGTCCGTCAAAAGTTCCGGCCAAATGATGCCACTGACCATTAAAAGCTTCGGTTACAGGTGTCAGAACCTCATGATAGCCGTCGTAATATATGTAAAATTGAATGTTATTTGAAGTGGTATGTTTTAGTCCATAAGTCATTTCCCCCTTCATCATATATGAGTGTCTCAGGTTATCCCCCGCATCGTTTGTGTCCACCCACAGTGAAAGCGTAATCTCTTTTGTAATATTCAGGCTTTCTCCTGCCTGGCAGTCTATATATTGTGCCTGGCCGCTAAACTGAAGCGCTCCTTTAATTCGACCGTCAATCCAGTCAGGTCCTCCGGTTATTGTGCCGTTGTTGCCGTAAATACTGGAATCATAAGCAGTATTGCCAAAACCTTCATCGAGCTTCCACCAGCCAACGAGATTGGGATCGGCAGCGCTGGCTGTGTTTGTCAATACCAGAAAAGATATAAATGAAATAACAAAAAAAAGCTTCTTAAACATCATAAACCTCCTTAAATTAGTAAAAATCAAATAGAATTTAAAGACTTCTCAACAAATTATACTGCAACTATCTGTTAAAAATAATTGTATAGTTAAAATCTTCTTTCTTCTTTGCAAATGTATAAAATAGATATATGTGCATAAGAGATTTATTATTAAGGGAATAATAGGAATGTAAAATGTACTTTTCATACAAGCTCTCCTGAATCTTCAAAAATGAAGATATAAAGAACTAATCCTGCATTTAGGCAATCTCTAAAAATGTCATTGCAAGAAGTGAAACGGCGAAGTAATCTGTATTATTGTTCGAAAAACACGGTTTTCTGCTTCGCTCGCAAGTACAAATCGCATTTTTAGAGCTACGTTTTATTATTTAATATAAGCAAAATAATAAAGATTTTATTTTTAGAACCTTTTTCTATTAATATTGAACAGGGACTTAAAGTAACACTTTTTCTATAATATCTTATTATTTTTTAATTTTCAATACTTTTTTGGTTATTTTCGCTCTCTATATTTAAAAGTTAAAGCGTGTAAAATCATCCCTCAATAATCACTGAATTGGCATTATAAAATGCTGCTTGGAAGAATTAAGAAGTTCTAACAAAAAGAATCGTGTCATGGGCATCTTGCCCAAGAAGCATGGTCAGAGCCTGCCCTGAGCGTTAGTCGAATGGGATGGCCATGCCACAAAGGAAAAATTCATTTTGTTAGAATCTCTAAATGTACCGGACACCTTGAAATTCCTCATATCTTCTTTTCAATAAAACAATATCTATCTTTTCTGCCTCAGGACGATATTTATACTATTAAAATAGCCGGATACTGTCAATATTATTTTACTCAAACTGACCTATTAAACCCACCAGTTGTGCTAATTTGACAACAATTTTTAATATATTTCATAAAACGACAATAATTTCTTGGTCAAAATATGCCGATATTTTAATTAGAAGCTTTTTAGTTCTTCAATTTTGCAGAAGCCTAACCTCTTTTTTGAAAGGAGATACTGCTATGAAAAAGATTTTTAAAATGCGAATATTCAGCTTGGTTGTATTAACCGCATTTATCATAACCACCATGGGTTGCGGCTACATTTTGTATCCGGAACGGCGACATGCCAAACTTTCCAATGAAATCGATGCTAAGGTCGTCCTGTTCGATTGCCTCTGGTTGATTGCCGGTGTCATTCCGGGAGTTGTCGCATTAGTCATTGATGCTGCAAGTGATACATGGTATTATACTGAGGACGAATGGAATGACATAAAGTCTGAGTCTTCTATAAATATACAGCCCGGTCAGCAGCTTGAGGTGGATATTCACGGCCTGGCTCCGACAGATGCAAAAGTTACGCTGAGCCTTCTGGACAATGAAGGCCGTCAAGTCACTTCGATCGCCGAAGCTTACTCAACTTCCGGAAAAGATTTGGCTCCTCTGAAGGTAAAAGTTCCGCAACAGCTTGATCAAGGCGGGTTGGCTTTGGTATTGGCGGTCAACGATCAGCAGCAGTGCCGCTGGAATCTTGATGTGATGCAAAAATAATAAATCGGTCAATTATCGAAGACTCCACGTAAATAGAGCAATTAGTAGATTTAATTATGTTAATGCGCCAAAACTATTCTGAAAAGAACAGATTTTGAGCCCCTTTTAAGCCGCATTTTTGGTATTTGTTATATGCCTGAGCGGCTCGTTCTTTAATTTGACTGCCATTTTCGCCGGCTATCCAGCCTGTCAAGGCCGCTTCAAGAGTATATGCTTCTGGAGCCATAAATCCGGTGGTAAGGAGCACAGATCTGCAGGAATTTTTTGAAAGAAAAGGTGCAAAATAAGCTTTGCTTTTGCAGGCTAACACAACAGCATCATTAGCATGTCCCTCTCGCTTTTTCTGAATAGGCTCGACTTCAAAATCCATCAAGCCGTTATGCCCTGCATAGACTATCATATCGGCGTCACCTCCAATTGGAATTTTGACGTCACCATGTTGAATAAGCCCGGGATTATTCCCGATGACTGCATTAAGAAAATATTCGACGGCAGTTTTTATACGGACTCCGCGATAAGCATCCATGATAAGATAAACATTACCTGAAGCATGACGATACACAATTCTTTCCAGGATTGTTTCATTCACATTCCTGGCGGTCTTTATGAGAGTCCAGTCATTACATTTTTTGATGAATGTTTTTGAGCCGTATAGCGCACCCCAATAAAGGTTGTTATTCGGATCATCCCCATTGCCAAGTGATTTCGGAACAGGAACTATACCCTGGCTGTCATTATCGCACAGGGCGACAACGACGTGGATTGTTCTTATTGTGTTTTGTGCAAACGCTGAAACACTAATAATGAGCAGCAGCAATACATAAATGAATGTTCGCATATACTTTTCCAACTCCAACAAGTTAGTATAAATAATACTTTATAAATCGGTTAGTTTGAGTTAATAACATGATTGAAAAATAAATTCTCTCTTGTAAATATGAAAATTAGAGTTTTAACAGGATGGTCGTTAATGTGCGATGCTGAAAATATCCGTAATTATATATAGAGATAGCCGCTAATATGAAACTGGTTCGGCGGTCATGCCGTCTTTTGTGTTTTTTAATAGTTTTACTTTCACTAAATCATTTTTTTGAAATTGCGTGTTATGATTTGCGGCTTTCTGCTGGTTTAGATATACCATGAAATATCTTTCGCTTCTTCCTGCGGGTTTGCCGCCATTGCTTTCGATGAGAATCGATTCGTTTTTCCCGACAAATTGATTTCTGAAATTATATCCTGACTGCTTATCCATCTGCAGAAGTATTTCCGAGCGGCTATGAACTGTTTTGCTGTCAATGACATCTTTCATACGGGCCGCAGCGGTGCCT
Organism: Sedimentisphaerales bacterium; assembly: GCA_016931715.1. Lineage (GTDB taxonomy): Bacteria > Planctomycetota > Phycisphaerae > Sedimentisphaerales > Anaerobacaceae > JAFGPS01. Next base: position 46,454 of record JAFGEF010000015.1, on the reverse strand, counting down.
TTTCGTGGCGAGAATCTGAAAACATGTATTTTCGCGAATCCTGTTTCCTGAACGAGTTTGACAGTATCGTTGAAATTTTCATCGGTTTCGCCTGGAAATCCTACTATCATATCTGTCGTAATAGCGGGATTGTCGAGAAATGTTTTTATCCTGTCGATAATTTTTCTTACTGCATCGACTTTGTACCTTCTGCACATTTTTTTCAAAACCGCATCCGAGCCGGATTGCAGAGATAAATGTATATGCGGCATGATGTTGCTGTATTGGCGGAAAATATCGAGAAGGCTGTCAGTTATATCAGATGGTTCGATTGAGCTTAATCTTATTCGTTTAAGATTCGGGATTTGGGCAATTTTTTCAACTAAATCGGCTAAATAATCGGTGTTTTCTGAAAGATTTGCTCTTCGTCTTGCACTATCTCTGCCGTAAGCGCCAAGGCAAACGCCGGTAATTACAATTTCCTTATGTCCTGCCTGGACAAGTGATTTTGCCTCATTTATGGCTTCTTTAACAGGTTTGCTGCGAACATCGGGTCGCGTTCTCGGTATAATACAATATGAGCAGAGACCATCGCAGCCGTCCTGAACTTTGAGAAAAGCCCTCGTTTGGTCTTGAAAACAAGTTAATACGGGCAGTTCGGGATTTTCTGTAAATCCTTTTTTTAGCTTGATTTTAGCATCATATTCTGTTTTAATCGGGTTAATGGATTGGAGATTTAGGCCGGGTGTGCAGTTCCGTTCGGCTTGAAAATGATTCCGGCAGTAAGTTTTGCTTACTAATTGGATAAGAATTGCGGCAAGTTCGTCACGATTTGTGACAAAAAGGATATTTTCGGACTTTTGGTTTGAATTGCTTTGTAAGTCGATATCTTGCGTGGGTAAGCTGTTCTCTATAACAGGCAGACAGCCGCATACGACAACGATGGCTTCAGGATAGTGTTTTTGGAATTTTCGGATTTGCTGCCTGCTCTTGGCTGAGGCAGTATGGGTAACACAGCATGTATTGATAACAACCAGGTCAGGTTTTTCAGAGAATTCGGCTTTTTGCATACCGAATTTTTCAAGTAATTCCCGGATCTGTTGGCTTTCATACTGATTTACTTTGCAGCCCAGAGTGTTTATGGAAAAAGTTTTCATAATATGGTATAATTTATATTTGTTTGGACATTTTTACAAGTAGTAGTTCATTAAGCTCATAAAACGAGTTGTGAGCCTTGTTATACGTGAGGTTTATATGGCAGAAACAGGAACAGTTTGGGCGATAGACATAGGTAACAATTCTCTGAAAGCTCTTTGTTTGAGTACTGAACGCGGAGTGGTCGAAGTAATCGGGTTTGAGAATATTCAGCACGGCAAAATTCTCAGCGGAAGCAATGTAACCCAGGACGAGAAAGAAGAGCTTATCGCTTTAAGCTTTCGTGAACTGGTGAATAAATACGATTTGAGCATGGAGGAAATTATCGTATCTGTGCCGAGTCAAAATAGTTTTGTAAGATTCGTGAACCTGCCGCCTGTAGAGGCAAAACGCATACCGGAAATGGTCAAATTCGAGGCTGTGCAGCAGATTCCTTTCGGCATCAATGATGTTCAGTGGGATTGGCAATTGATGTCCGAACCTGACAGCCCGGAGATAAAAGTCGGAATTTTCGCTATTAAAAATGAAATAGTAAATGCAGCTCTGAATCCTCTCAGCAGGGAGGATATCGATGTCAGTTATGTGCAAATTGCACCGATGGCTCTTTATAATTACCTCGTGTATGACCGTCCTGATTTGGTTACGACAGATAATCAGGCTGTTGTTGTTATCAATGTCGGAGCAGAAAATACCGACCTTGTAGTATGCACGAAAACGACAGTATGGCAAAGATGTATTCTCATTGGGGGCAATACTTTCACACAGGCGATAGCCGATACGTTCAAACTAAATTTCGATAAGGCGGAAAAACTCAAACGCACAGCCCCGATGAGCAAGTATGCCAGGCAGATATTTCAGGCGATGAGGCCTGTTTTTACAGATTTGGCATCCGAGGTTCAGCGTTCACTTGGTTTTTACAACAGCGCCAATCCGAATACGAAAATAAAGAAGATTATCGCCATGGGCGGCGGCGCAAAACTTCGCGGCCTGCTTAAATATCTTCAGCAAACAATTCAAATGCCTGTCGAAAGGCCGGATTCTTTTAAAAGGCTTACTTTAGGGCAGGGTGTCTCGCAGGCTAAATTCCATGAGAGTATTACTGATTTTGGTATTGTTTATGGTCTCGCTGTACAGGCTCTTGGTATCGCTAAAATCGAAAGCAACCTGCTTCCTCGAAACATTGCCAGGGCGAAGGCATGGGCTACCAAAGGCAGGTATTTTATTATCGCTGCCTGTTTGCTTTTAGCTGTTTCTGTAATGAGCTTTGGAAGGACTTTCTGGGATAAAGTGCAATATGGCAGACAGAGTACTGACAGAACTCGCGCAGGGAGAATAATTCGCGATCTTGATAATTCCAGGTCTCAGTACGAAGAGCTTAAAGAACTAAAAGTCCAGATGGACTCTGTTGTGGACAGGGAGTATAAGTTTTTTGAACATCGTGATATCATTCCCCGGATTATTGAGACGATAAGCGCTGCGCTGCCGAATGAGGAGAATAATCAAAGGCAGGCTGAGATGTATAAGGCTTTTGCCAGAGGTGACGCAAAAACAGTGATGAATGTTCCCCGCAAGGATAGAAAGCAGATATTTATTACAAATACTATTATACGTTTTACGACTGATCTTGCAAAAGCTCAGTTTCCAGAGATAGATTTAACACGGCAAAGCGCTGGTTATGGAACTACGAGCGAAGGCAGAGCGCAAAAGACAGAACAGGAAAGGCAGGCGGAAATACAGGCAAAGCGCGATCTTGCCAGGACCATGGGAGAAGCTGCGGAAGTCGAAACAGCGCCAACCGATTCCGGTTTCATGATAATTATAACTGGTTATTGTCCTTATGGAGAAAAAAATACGGATGTCCTCAACCTGCTGAATCCTCACGATGTTACTGACAGGAGAAATTGGGGTTTTGTTACACGCCTGGAGTATATGGACGAATTATTCGATGTCAACAGCCCGTTTAAGCTTTATGACAAGATTAATACTCAGCATTTTGATCTTGTGGTCAAAGAAATAGACAAAGTTGAAGAGTGCCCGATTGGAACGGGTGTGGAAAAGGAAAAGATTTATCCGACTACTTTTGGTACAGGCGCTTACAGGAATATTCAAACTACCGGTATTACGCTGATTGATCCTCTTACAAAGGAACCTATCGGTTTGGAAGTGGAAAAGGACGCTAACGGCCAGAATGTTTATAAGGTTAATGACCACTGGTTTACATTAAAAATGAAATTTCTATGGAAAGACGCCCCTGAACCTCCTGAAATTTCTTTGGGAATTTAAAAAGAATAATGCTGATAAATGTGCGTACGGGAAAGAAAAATTGAAAAAACTGGTTAAGAATTATTTGTGAGTAAAAAATGAATCTTCCGAATATTAAAGACATTTTAAAAATCGTTTTAGAAAAGCTAAGTGTTCTCAAGAATAATTTATCTGTGATGATATCTATTATCATTGCGCTGGTTGGTATATTGCTTTTTGTTCCATCGCAGCTTCTCAGCAGGAGCCTGAAGAAAGAAGTTCAGCAGAAAAGCATAGACGAACTCGCAAATAAATTGGAAGATCTTAAAAAAAATCTTGTTGCACCGGAATATTTGGAAGAAGTAAAGAATACTGTGGATTCCATTGCAAAGGATGCGAATACCATCGAGCTGCTCTCAAAACAAACCACACAGAGGGAATTATTAAGATATGATATATTCAATCTGGATGTAAATGATCCGAACCGCACTGTTTCGCAGACGGTTTTCACTGAATTTGGACGTGAGTACTGCGGGAGAATCGACAAATTCATTGGAGAACATAATGCGAATATTTGCCCGACAAGCCCTGAAATTGAAACCGAATTGAAGTTATCAGGGATTGAAAGCATGATGCAGGGCGGCGGACGCTTAATGGGAAGGACTTATGTTGAAAGGCAAAGCGAGGAAAATTATCAGGGAATAATTGCTGATGAGATATGCTGGAAAAGAGCAAAAAAAACTTTTGTTTATATAGACCCGATGCAGATAAGCGGATACGATTTCTGGTCTCAATATTCGTACAGTTCGTGGATTGAGGATATCGAGAACTGCTGGTATTCCCAGTTAGGTTATTGGGTTATCGAAGATGTTTTCGATACGATTGTTGCCATGAATACCGGTCACGAAAGTCTTGTGACTGCTCCTGTTAAAAGGCTGATGAAGATAAACTTCTCGGATGGTCTGTCCTCCTCAATCCTTGGTCGAACCGCTGTAAATCCTGTGAAAGTGTACAGCGACAGACCTCAGTATATCCGTTCTAACGATGAAGTTCCGAGAGAAACAATGACGGGAAGATACTCTGATGAATATTATGATGTTATTCATTTTAAGGCGACATTCGTCATCAGTTCGAAAGATGTTATGCGGTTTATTCAGCAGCTTTGCAGTGAGAAAGAGCATAAATACATCGATAAAGACAAACAAACACATACATATAAACATAATCAGATTACCATACTCGACACGAGTATAAAGTCAGTGGATATGAGAATTGATGAACATGATCTTTACCGATACGGTGATGAGAACGTATCTGAAGTGGAATTATCATGTGAATATATTTTCAATGTAAAAGGTTACGATGATATTATGCCGCAATCTATTAAGGATATGTTTGGCGGTGAATAAATATTAGATTAAACAAAAGATATAATTTATAGACTGGGTCAGAAAGATGATAAAAAAAATAGGCAGCTTTCTCGAAGAGCACGTTGAGAAGATAATTTTGATTGTTGTCGGTCTTTTATGTTCGTGGCTTTTGATTACACGCGTTCTGTTAAGTCCGAATGTTGTTACATATGCTGACAAAACTTTCAGCCCGGGCAATATTGACACACAAATTCTCAATGACGCCATTAATGTGGCGCCCCAGAAAAATAATCCTGATCCTGATATAGTTATTCCGCGAGATACGAACTATGCTGAATTGTTTGCAAGCCCATTAAGAAATGTTATTATAGACCTTCCTCCTTTTGTACCGCCGTTACCCACGGAAATTGATGGCGACGGTATGTTTCAAAAGCCGGTTTTTGGCAGAGTCGTTACCAAAGTGGATGTTGAACATTATAGATCGGCAGTTTATGAGCCGACTGCTCCTGTGACGAGGGAAAATCCATATCAGGAGAGTGATTGCGAACCGAATGATCTTGATTTTGTTACTGTCGAAGCACTGCTTGACATGGCAAAGATAAACGATGAGCTGAAAAGATGTTTTTTGCGAGAAGTCAGCAATGAGCTGCTGGTTGATCCATGCAATGCAAAACCGATTTTTGCTTCAGTGAACCTGCAAAGGCAGAAAATAAACGCTGATGGCTCAGAGAGTGACTGGGAGAATGTGCCCAGGGCAAAAATTGATTATAACAGGAACCTTTTTAAGGTAGTTGAAAAGTATTCAGACCTGCCGTTTGGCGGTTTGCTGATATATAAATATCAATTAGATGATCAAATAACTCAATTGGAGCTTCTGCAGCCCGAAGCATATCATGTCGCTTCGGCTAAGGATGAATGGCTCACCCCGGCGCTTCATCGGGAATTTCTGTCCGCTCAGAAAAAAGACGAACAGGAAGCCAGGAGAATTGCAAGGGAAACAGAAGATACAAAAACTACGACCGACACCGGAGGCAGGAGAGGCCGTGATACGAGAAGTACCACAACTGGAGGAGGTATTAATCAGACTTTGACGGGTACTACAACCCAACGCAGGGGAAGCCGCAATACGAGAGATACGACAACTAACATTGATACTACAACAACAAGAAGACGCGGCAGAACTGATGAGACTGACACAAGGGATACAGTGGATGTAGCAGGTCAGGAAGAATTAAAGGTTTATCAAGTATATGATGATTTTGAAGCGGCTGTAGTCACACCTGATACTGATTTGTCCAAAATGAGCGAACCGATGCTTATATGGGCGCATGATGATACAGTTGTGCCCGGAAATGTTTACAGGTACAGAATGCGGGTTGGATTGTTAAATCCTGTAGCGGATGGAGAAGAAGATGAGATTATTTTCTGGAGTGATTTCACTAATCCTACGTCTTTAGTCAAAATACACGGTAAAATATATTTCTTTCCCGGAACAAGTGTACAGGAAGCAGCGAAAACACTCTCCATTTCTGTCTATAAGCTTGTTTTAGGTTACTGGTATAGAGAAACTTTTGAAAGAGTTGGACAGGGTGAGATGATAGGTGATATTGTCGATATCAAGCCTAAAAAATCTACATCAAGAACAGATACGACAACAGTGACTGCTGACGATGTAAAAGAGCCTGAAACCATCGATTTTACTACAGGTGCAGTTTTGATGGATTTGGTACCTGTTTCTGAATTATCAGGCGGAAGTGTATCGAGCCCTAAATTATATTATGATATGTTATACAGTTATGACGGCAAGGAAATCCTGCATATGCCCGTTACGAACGACAGTACAAAATGGCCTCCAGATATGAGAGAAGCATATAGTTACGTACAAGAGCAAATTGGTAAAAAACGTGAAGCATTCAGAGACTTTGGTGAAAGTGAAATACAGCTTCAGCAAATAAGAAGCGGCCAGGAGTACAGGGAAAGAGGAATTCGTAATCGCAACTTATAACTAAAGTGCAATGATAATTTTCATTTGCAGATCCCTTATAATATTGTAATAATGAAGAAGTTCCGATAATCCTCTTGGTTTTTCATTCAGATGTCAGTCCTATAAATATTCAAGTAATAATACTGTTCATGCCGATAAATTAATGAATGGTTTATCCATTCCGAAAATATTGTGCACTTTAAAAATGGAAGGATTCAAAATGGAAAAGAAGCAAGGATTGGAAACAAAGGAAATCACTCGAATAACGGTATTTATTACATTCCTGATGATGTTCGTATGCCTGGCGGGATGCAGTAAACAGTTTGCAAGAATTGAAGAAAACCAGGCTCAGTTAAAATTAATGGCGCAGGCTAACGCAGAAAATTTGGCTGAAATTGCCCAATATATTGAGCAAAATCAAAATGAGCTGACTGCAAAAATTCAGCAGGTGCGGAATGAAACAAAACTTGTTGATGAAAGCGTTCAAACAGTCGCCCAGACGCAGTCAGTACTGCACGAAACATCACAAAGCAGCATTCAGAAAATAGCAGAGCATTTGAACCAAATGTCCGATAATCAGGATGTTTTGAAGGTCGGATTGGTCGTATCTCATAATGAAACAGCTCAAATCGCGAACAATCTTAATACCTTAAGCCAAAAGCAGGCGGTATTATTCAGTACAGTTCAGAATAATAACAGCAAGATGAATGAAAAAGTTGCTGTATTGGAACAGGGCCAGAACAATCTGCTTGCAGGCATTGAGGATGCGAAGAATAAAACATTGAAAGTATCATCCGAAGTGGCGGCTCTCGGACAGGAACAGATGAAACTGCATGAAACATCTCAAAGCAGCATAAAGAATGTACAATCCCGTTTGGCTCAAATGTCCGATAAACAGGATGTTTTGAAAGCCGGTTTGGCCACATCTAATAATGAAACTGCCAAAATCGCGAACAATCTCACCGCTTTAAGCCAAAAGCAGGCTGAATTATTCAGTACAGTTCAGAATAATAATAGTAAACTGACTGAAAAAGTTGCTGTTTTGGAACATGGGCAGCAAAATCTGCTTGCGGGTATCGAGGGATCAAAGAATCAGACATTAAAAGTTTCTTCCGAAGTGGCAGAGCTTGGAAAGGAGCAGGCGAAACTTCATGAGTCATCGCAAAACGATATACAGCAAATAGCGAATAATCTTTCTCAGGTTGCAGGCAATCAGGAAGTTCTTAAGACAGGTTTGGTTGTATCTCATAATGAAACTGCGAAGGTGGCAAATAATGTCGCAGTCCTTAGCAGGGAACAGTTAAAATTGAACGAGAGTTCACAAAACGATATTTTGAAGCTGGCGAATATTTTGTCTGAAATCGTCCAGAATCAATCAATTCTCAAAACTGGTTTGGTTGTTTCTCATAACGAAACCGCAAAAGTAGGTAATAGTATCACCTCACTTGGTGAAATGCAGAAGGAATTGAGCGGGATAATTCAGAATAACAATAACCTGTTATCGCAGAAGGTCGCTGAAATTGAGAAAAACCAGTCCGGTTTACAGGAAGGGATTGAAGAAGCGAATAATCAGGCTAAAGAAACCGCTGAGAATATTTCCTCTGTCGGCAAGGAGCAGGCAAATCTTCAAGAAACTGTTTCTTCATATAATCAGCAGTTATCCGAAAAAGTTGAAGTAATGGAACAAAGTCAGAAGGAATGGCAGGAAACTATCAAACAGATGCAGGAAAGCGTAGTGCAGGTTGCCGGCAATATCGGTACTTTCGAGCAGAATCTTTCGAAATTGCAGGAGATTTTACTGGGCAAAATGGGAGATTTAATCACGGCGGCGAACACTAATAACCAGGGACAAACCGAGTTCCAGGAAAAAATGAAGAAAGATCTTCTTGTGCTGGCAGATTCTGTGAACGTTATCAAACAAAGCCAGAGCCAGCTTCAGAAAAAAATCGAAGACGTCCAGTCCAAAGCGGACAGCATTTCAGTTGAATTTCCGGCGGCTATCGAAAAATTACGAAAGGAAATGACCATCGAAGATGAAACTGCGTATTCTTCTGATAAATAAGTTGTGTTGTGATTGAAAAAAGAAAGGGACTTTTGTAAGGCTCGATACTGTGAAGGTATCGAGCCTTTTTTCCTGCTATTTCTGAAATATTCTGAACCTTTTTGAAAAGAGCGACTGTATTTGGGCAAGAATTTTTGTCTTGAATCGAAAGGGCGACTGTATGATAAGATATGTTATCATAAGTATTGCAAGCGGGATTTTATTCGGTGTTCTCGATGGCATTATCAATGCTAATCCATACGCACAAAAGATTAACGCTGTATATAAGCCAATCGCACGAACTGTAATAAATGTTCCGGCGGGAATCGTGATAGACCTCGCGTACGGTTTTATTATGGCCGCTGTTTTCCTGATAATTTTTAACAGTCTGCCAGGTGAGTCCGGATTTGTCAAAGGGATTGTATTTGCCTTGTTTGTCTGGTTTTTCCGTGTTGTAATGAGTGCCGCTTCAAGCTGGATGATGTTCAATCTTCCTCTAAAAACAGTGCTTTATAATCTTTGGACAGGTCTTGCAGAAATGATTATTCTCGGTATCCTTTACGGATTAACATTAAAGCCTTTGAATTGATGTATTCTTAAATCGTAAATATGGTAATAGTGGAACGCAGAAATATGAAAAAGGTAATATTTACTATGGTGCTTTCTTTTTTAGTTACGGGTTGTGCCGGAATTCCATCCGGAATAAATGCGGTTGATAATTTCGAAACCGAAAAATATCTTGGGACATGGTATGAAATCGCAAGGCTGGACCATAGTTTCGAGCGCGGTCTTACTAATGTTTCAGCGACTTATACAATGCGAAAAGACGGCGGCGTGGATGTTCTGAACAAAGGCTTCGACACAAAAAATGGGAAATGGAAACAAATCAAAGGCAAAGCTTATTTCGTGAAAGATAAAACGATTGGCAGATTGAAGGTGACATTCTTCTGGCCTTTCTATGGAGGTTACAACGTAATAAATCTTGATAAGGAAAATTATTCCTATGCGATGGTTTGCGGCCCGACCCGCTCATACCTCTGGATTTTAGCCCGTCAAAAATCTCTCGATAAACAAGTAATCGACAATCTTCTCGAAGCCGCAAAAAATCTCGGCTTCAAAACAGATAAATTGATTTTTGTTGAGCAAAATTGAAATAATTAACTTCTATGACACAAAACAATAGTGAACAGACCTTTCTCAAACGATGGCGATTTACCTTGATTCTTATCTGCGCAGTTGGTGTGGGTGCTTTAATTGGTTTTGTGTTCAAGTCTAAAGCCGGTGTCTTTAAGCCGCTGGGTGACATATTTTTGAATCTGCTTTTTACTGCAGTTGTGCCATTGATATTTTTTTCATTGTCATCAGCCGTAGCACGAAGCGCCAATATCAAACGTCTCGGCAGGATAGCAGGTTCGATGCTCGTTGTGTTTGTTATTACGGGAATAATTTCATCAAGCTTAATGCTCGTTTGCGTTAAGATTTTTAATCCAGCTAAAAATATTACTTTGCAGCTTGAAGAAGCAGCGTCTCAGGATACAGGTAATATTTCTCAACGAATTGTCGATACCCTTACAGTGGGTGATTTTCCGAACCTGCTTTCTCGAAGGAATATTTTAGCACTGATTATTTTTTCTATTCTCATCGGCTTTGCCTCTCAGGCCGCCGGTGAAAAAGGACGTCCATTTCGGGAATTTCTTGTTTCAGGCTCCGAAGTTATGGGCAGGCTGATAAAGCTGATTATGCTTTATGCTCCGATTGGTCTTGGCGCTTATTTCGCATATTTAGTCGGCGTATTTGGTCCTGAACTTATAGGGACATATGCGCGTGTTGTCAGTTTGTATTATCCTGTCGCGATATTATATTTTGTTTTCAGCTTTTCACTATATACGTTTGCTGCAGGCGGCATAAAAGGAGTAAAGCTATTCTGGGTGAATATTCCCCCTGCGGCGCTGACTGCTTTTGGTACTGGAAGCAGCCTGGCGGCTCTGCCTGCAAATCTTGAAGCAGCCAGGCGAATAGGTGTACCCGAAGATGTCCGCGAGATTGTGCTTCCGATAGGTGCAACGATTCATATGGATGGCACATGCCTGGCGGCGGTTCTTAAAATCGCCATTCTGTTCACAATTTTCCAAAAGGACTTTACAGGATTAGATACATATACAGCGGCTATCGGTGTCTCCCTGTTATGCGGCGTTGTTATGAGCGGAATAACAGGAGGGGGCTTTCTCGGGGAAGCGCTGATTGTCTCGCTCTATGGCTTTGGTCCTGAAGCTCTGCCCATTATATCTATGCTTGGCACTCTCGTTGATCCGCCTGCAACAATGATAAATTCAACAGGTGATACAGCGGCGGCGATGATTGTCAGCCGCTTTATCAGGGGAAATCACTGTAATTGAACTTTTGCAAAAATGAGAAAAGGCATATATTATTTAAGAAAATCGTCTAACGATTTTCTTAAAATAATAAATTACAATCAGCATAACTCTTTAATAAGTGATATTTTATGCTTAGAAAGAAAAAATTTATTTTATAATTTTTTCTTTCCAAAGTATGCCTTTTCTCATTTTTGCAAAACTCTTGCTGTAATATAGGTGATACGAAATAAGTCAAAGTTCACTTCTACCGAAAATATTTTAGCACATCGCGGGGAAATATGAAAAAATTTAAGATTATTCTGGAAAAAAGTGAGGAAAATTTGTAAAAGGGCGATTATTATAAATAAGTTCTGCAAAGTATGTCTAACTTCAATTTTGCAGAATCCTTATATTATATCTTATTGGAGACACTATGATACCAGAAGAGCTTAGAATAATTGAATATCCTAAACTATGTCAGCCTCGCTTGCTAATGGGTTTTTCCGGCTGGATGGATGGCGGCGAAGTCTCCACCGGTACTGTTAAATGTATTATTGACAAAACCGGAGCACACAAAATCGCGGAAATCAAGCCAAAGGGATTCTATATTTACAACTTTCCCGGATCGATGGAAATTACGGCGTTGTTCCGACCGCACACGAAAATCATGGAGGGTCTGATTAAATCCGTTGATATACCATCGAACGAGTTTTCATGCAGCGAAAAAGACGACCTCATAATATTTTTGGGAAAAGAGCCGAACCTGAAATGGGAGGAATATTCTAATTGTGTTTTTGCGTTGTGTGAGGAGTTCGGCGTTAAAATGATATATTTTATCGGCTCTGTCGCCGGTCTTGTGCCGCATACACGTGAACCGAAACTGTTTTGCTCGGTTTCGGACGCCCAGCTTAAGGATACTTTCAAGCATTACGGCATAGGTTTTACAAATTACGAAGGTCCGGCGAGCATTATAACCTATTTGACTGCGGAATGTGCAAAACGAAAATTAAATATGATAAGTCTTGTTGCTACAATTCCGGCGTATGTACAGGGAAATAATCCCAAGTGTATTGAAGCGGTAACAAGGCGCCTGGCGGGAATGCTTGAGCTTGATCTTGACCTTGACGACTTGCAGATTATAAGCGAAGAATTCGAGAAAAAAATAAGCGAGGTCGTGCAGCAGCAGCCGGATTTGGCGAATAATATAAAAAAGCTGGAAGAAGACTACGACAATGAAATTTTCAATCATGAAATGGCGGATATAAAACGCTGGCTCGAACAGCAGGGCATTCGGGTTGATTAGTTGTTCCGTGGTTTTTCTTCGGAGATAATTCTTCTTAATACTGCAAATCCGAGGTCAAATACCTTTCGCTGTTCGCTGTTTGGCACTACGTCACCTGTTATTCCCATAAATGCATCTGCGAATTTCGAGCCGAAACTGATGACAGTGACAGTTCCTTTTCCGAAATTGAGACTTGCGCCTACTGGAATATTATTTGCCCACAAAAACGGCTCGGCGCCCTCGATGGGATAAGCGGAATCAATTTTTATCGCTGGCCAGTTTTCGGGTGTTTTTAGCTGGCCATTCTGAGGGACAGTTCGATTAATATTTATGCCAAAGGGATATAGCAGGCTGTTTGCGGTCGAATTGGTATTTTCGGGCGAATCCAGAATCAATATTTTTCCACCATTAGTGATATAATTGACCATCGCTTCACGGTATTCGTTTGAGACAGACAGGTTTGGATAAGTAAATACGACAAGATCGCCTGATATGGCATCAATTCCCTGTTTGCGGGAGGTGAAATAGCCCAGGCGAAGTATCCATCGCTCGAAAATTCCGAATCCGTTCTTTTGCCCGGATATGAAGCCGCTTCTGGAAAGGGGAACGCTGCAGATAGTTCTGTCTATCGTGACATTAACCATGGGACGTTTTGCCTGCGGCAGAGGCATGGAATATTTATGAATCGTTTTTGCACTGCCTGAAGCGGCTGCCCAGCCTAATAATGCAGAAGTCATTATTATAAGCCATGTGTTGTTTGATTTTCCTGATAATATAACGCCGGCAGTGAAGACAATCAGTCCTGAAATTATCAGCAGGATAGTGACATTAAATCGCGGGTTTTCGTGGTTCAGCCACTCTATCATTCCGAGCATTAATTCTGCTTTGCCTTCCTCGAATGTCGCGAAATTGGAAAAAATTGTCGAATCGGAAAACGCGGCAACACGACCCTTGCCGTGTTGTGATGCCCATAACTGGATAAAAGCGCCATACCGCATCTGTGCAAGATTCTCCACCTGCGGATAATAATTGCTTACGTGATAATCAGCAGTCAGATTTTTCAGGCCGGTTGAACGAATTACCGCCAGTCCGATTTTTGCTGTCGGTTCTATTGAGCACGAAACTGCAAAATTCAGGGGCGGCATATTTTGAATTATCGGGTGCGGCACAACAGGCGGATGATAAAGCTGCTCGAAAGTAGTATCTATATCGAAAAGACAGTCGTAACGAAATCGCATGCCGAATATTTGTGCGACATCGTTTATGTATGTTCCTGAATTGAATACGCTCGTATGTTCCCCGACAAGCATCAGGCCGCCGCCCCGTTTGACAAATTGCTCGATATATGAGATTTCTTCCGGTGCATACCGCGAGGTGGGGACTTTAACTATGAGAACATCGCAATTATTCAGAGTTGTTTTATCAATCGCGGCTGTCAGGCGTGACATGTTATAAAAACGCGAGCAATAGTCATAAATACACGCGTAATTGTAACCTGATTCCTGTCCATACCATTCAGTATCAAAAGGTTTGTCTGTTCGCTCCCAGTTGGAATGAAATTCATCCACAGCGACACGTTCCTGTTTGCGAGTGCCCGGTATGTCTAACAATAAACCTGAAATCAGCAGGAAACTGCCAAGAAAAGACAATACGATTATTCTTATACTCTTATTACGCGGATTGTCAGGTTGTATAACTGCGGCATATTGTGTATCAAAAGGTTTATGAACGAATCGCAGTACGATTAAAACCGGTCCGATTAAAAGCGCCATCAGCAGCCATGGATTCCAGAATTGTGTGACTAAGGCAAGTTCCGATTCATATTCGGTTCTCAGAGCGCGGTGCATAAATATAGATATTAGAATTGCAGCTCGTACAGGCAGCCATGCGGCTATCGAAATGAGCAAAAACGATATTTGTTTAGCTCTGCCTGTGTCTTCGGACTTACAAAGGCACAGTATTACAATCCCGCCGAAAAGAAAAGCGAAAGCAGCCGGGTCAAAAAACAACTCCCATACAGTTCCAGTTTGATGGACGAGTCTCTGTGTGTACATGGCGAGATTTAAACCGTTGAAAGCGGAAGGAATGCCGATAATCCGGGAAACGCCGCAAAGCATATACGAAATAAATCGCGGCAGCTCGTGCGATCTTGAGGTGACATATTCATAGGCAAAAATGGCAAGCGACTGTATTACCAAAATATAACCTGCAAGAAGAAAAGCCGGTGCCAAATATTGCGGCCATTTGCGTGGGATGGGTATAGTAATAAACAGCAAACCGGCAAAAACAAGCAGCGGAGCAATACGATAGGGCCATGGAGCTATTTTAATAACAGGCAGCAGCATTATCGCGGCTATGGCCGTCTCGAACGCCGTTGGTTTTCGAAGCTGAACTCCGACTAATAAGCCTGTGCCGGCCGCGACAAGAATCAGCCAGACTAACCATTGTGCATCATAATAATAGCTTAGCCCGAAAAGCCACGAAGCGCTGAAAAAAGCAAGACTAATCCATGTCCGTTTCAATTTGCGCCCTCCTTTTCAGGTTTGTTAATGGAATCCTGCGTTTGCAGAGCGGGTGGAATCCATGTCCCTTCCTGGTCGCGTAAAACTGTAATAAACCATCGCCAGAAATCGGCATTCTCGCGCATACCCTCGAAAGGTTCGCCTCCCTCATATTCGAGATTTTTATTCATCGCAAAGCAAGTGTCACCAATAACAGCAACTTTTCCTTTTCCGAAACTTCGCATGATAATAACGGGAACATTGTAGCGCCCGTAAGCAATTACTCTTGCCTGAGAATCATTGCAATAAACAGGCCATGCGGCGTGGAAACGCACAAACACCTGCTGGTTTCCGGAACTCAAATAAGGTGACTTAAAATATCCTAACGGTACTGGTTCGAGTTCATCCGGGCTTTTTGTTCCGATTGCGAATCCAAATTGCGAAAGTAAAGAAGAGCAGGGACCGGCTTGTTCCATACCTGCAGCGATAATAAAGCTGCCGCCGTTCATTACAAAGTCTTTTATTGCTTCCTGTTCTTTTTGCGAAAAGCTTCGTGATGGTGCAATAGAGATGTAAAGGTCTGCACGTGCAAGCTGCTTTGTGGAAAATTCCGAAAGTGATAATGCAAGGTAGTTATTTCGCATCAAAGTAAGCATAAGTCCGCCGACACCATCAGGCCGCCATGATTCGCCGCTGTATGCTTCGAGGTGTGAAGAATCGACGAGTGCGAGGTTATTGGGAGTTTTGTATCGTCCATCAGGAAGAATCTCGTCCGAACGCTGAGTAATCGTTTGGGATAGAGCCATAGATACCGACAGGCACAGGATTATAAGAGTGACATGCCATGCGTTGAATTTTGTGAGCGTAAGTATAATCAGCAGAAGACATAAAAATATTCCTGAAAGCTGTCTCCAAAAAGGATGTGCGTTGTTGTTATGTCCCGCAAGATAGCCGAAGAGCCTGGAAGTGAAAACATATGAGCTTACATTAATTCCGTTTGTCAGCCCTGAAGTATCACCGAAAGCAATGACACGACCTTTTCCCAGCGGCTGCTCGGCGGCAAGGATTAAATCGCCGAGCCTTTCACCCGGATTATAGATATCGTCACCCATCATTGCTCTGGAACTTCCCTGGTCTCCCATATCAGACCATCCCCATCGCCCAATTAATAGAGGCCGGGCCGGCAAGCTGATATTCAGCGATGCGCCGATAACAACCCCGAATTGATTTCGTTCATCCGGTATGCCCGCTGCGGCAGGATGAATAATAGAATCGTATGACTGAAGCCAGCCTCCTACTGTGAATGTTGCGCAATCGAATTCGACTCGCATATCGGTTGGTTCGAGCACTTCGTTAAAACGATTGCTGCCATCGCTGTCGGCAGTTGTATGTTCGCCCATTACAAGCAGTGAGCCTCCCTTTCTCACAAAATTCCAAATTCGCTCGAGCTGGCCTTCAGCCCATGGGTCGTCAGGGAAAAGCAATACTAAAACATCTGCATCACTCAGGTCATTCTCGGATAAATTTTCCGAAATCAGGCTGGCGCCTCCGAGGCTTTCCACGAATACCGGAAGCATTCCGTACATTCCGCTTGAAAGCCTTCCATACTGGCCGTATTCGGGTTTGAGCCAGTTTAAGAATCCTTTTTCGTTGAAAACTATCTTCTTGCCCTGAAGTGTTAATTGATTTGGATATAGTGCAAGAATAACAGGCAGTAAAATTGCAAGAGCCGCTCCGGAAATACCGAACATATATTTATTGCGTCGTGATGATATAGTGACTTTTTCTTCCGCCGGATTTTCTGCAGGCCATTGCAGCCAGCGGAAAACAGATGCTGCGATAATAAGATGAATTCCGCAAGCCAAAACAGGCAGGTTCCAGGGAACGGCCTTGTGGAAAAGACCTGCCCATGACCATATTTCCTCACCTGCGGGTTCGACTGCTGCTTCAAGCAGTTTCGGAGCGTAAGATAATACAAACAGATAACAAAGATGACCTCCAAGGATTCCTGAAAATCCGTATATAGCTCTTGCAGTTTTTGGCTTTGGAGTAAATGACAGACATAATATCCAAAATGTGCTTGTCAGGACAAGAAAATCAATACCTGCGAAAGTTGAACCTGTTAATAAAGGTATGCCGGTTACAGAGCCTGCAACAGTCCCGAATATATGGCTTATTTTATCAGAGATTAACCAGATTGATGGTATGCTGATATAAGCCATGCGGTAAATGGCAAATATTAAAACAGAAGAAGCTAAGATACCTGAAATTCTTTTTGTTTGCCCTGTAGATATTACAGCAAGCCCGGCCGGAACAAGAGCAACTGCCAGTATATTGACAGCAGGTAAAGACGAGGTAATCATATATATAGCAAGGCATGACGCTGCAAAGATGATTAAGCGGCTTGTATTTTTTTGCCATGGGCAGGGGCGCGGAGCTAAAACAGCTATTGCTAAAAAAATTATTGTCAGTACCCGCCTTAAAGGATGTGAAAGTAATCCGACTGAACCGGATGCAATCCACGCCGCTATAAAAGACGATATGACCAGCACCGTTAAACCTGAGCAGGTCATTGTTTCCGGTGAAGAATCTTTGACAAATCCTTCGGATTGTAATAGTCTTCTCTGGCTCACGTAGAAGATTATACCTGAGATTATAGATACTGCAATTAGAAATATTACTGAAAATACAAAGATCAAATCTTAACTAATAAATTCTCTTTGTTAATAATAGTCGGGCATATTACTTCTATTGCAGGACAAGCTTGTATTACAGGAACTGCTATCGTTCTTTTTGCTTCTTCAGTTATGCTTAGGTCTGAATATATCATTAAATCAGAGCCTTTAATTTCCCATGGCGGAATAGGCGGAGGGTCGCAGCTTCCTGTAGGATTCGGAGGCGGACATTTCGTCTGGTCATATGGGCACTGAGTCTCAACCTGTGTGCACCATGTCTCATATCGAGGACATTGAGTAATGACTATCGGGCAGTATGTTGGCCCGTCTGGACATTTTGTTTCAACCGGAGGACATTCTGTTTCAACTACCGGGCAGCGAGTTTGAACCGGCGGGCATTTTGTTTCCACAGCCGGATATACTGTTTCTACCTGGCATTGTTCAGGCGGGCATTGCGTTTCAACCGGCGGACATTTGGTATCGGCTGGCGGGCATTCAGTTTCTACCGGCGGACAGTATGTCTGATTCATCGGACATTGCGTATCAATAGTAGGGCATCTTGTCTCATAAACAGGACATTTTGTTGTTTCTACCGGACATTTTGTTTGCTCTGCGGGACACTTGGTCTCAGCAGCAGGACAGACTGTTTCTACCGGGCACTGAGTCGCTATTACCTGGCATAAGGTCGGTTCGGGAGGACATTGAGTCTCTATTGGCGGGCAGCGAGTCGGCTCCTGCGGGCACTCAGTTGCTATAATTAAACATTCGGTCGGCGGTGAAGGACATCCCGTCTCTACCGGCGGACATTTAGTATCTATAGGCGGACAATATGTCTCAATCGGCGGGCATCTTGTATCGACGGGCGGACAATATGTCTGATAAACGGGACAATAGGTTTCGTTTGCAGGGCATTCTGTCTCGACAACCGGACATTCAGTATCAACAGGGGGACATCTTGTCTCAATCGGCGGACATCTTGTTACAACAGCAGGACATTTTGTCTGCTCTACAGGACACTTGGTTTCTGCTGCCGGATAAACTGTTTCGACCTGGCATTGTTCAGGCGGACATTGGGTTTCCACCGGCGGGCATAGAGTATCAACAGCAGTACACTGAGTCAGTACAGGGGGACATATTGATGTTGTCGGCGGACATTCAGTCTCAACCACGGGACATTGAGTCTGAAGCGCCGGGCATATTGTTTCTGAACTTCCTCCACAAACTGTAATTGCATAACATTTTGTTTCTACGAAAGGACACTTGGTTTCTACGACCGGGCACTGGGTTTCCACCGGCGGACACTCAGTTTCAACGACAGGGCATTGTGTAAGTACAGCCGGACATATAGTTTCCGAACTTCCCTGGCAAACCGTGATTGCAACGCATTGTGTTACAGCAGCCGGGCATTGAGTCTCAATGACAGGGCATTGTGTAAGTACGGCCGGACATATAGTTTCCGAGCTTCCCTGGCAAACCGTGATTGCCATACACTGTGTCTGTACAGGCGGACATTTCGTAGCTGCAGCCGGACAGCGAGTATTAACAGGCGGACAGGCTGTAGCGGCAGCCGGACATTTTGTCTGAATCGCCGGGCATTGAGTCAGGCTTACAGGCCTCATGGTAGGTATTCCCTGATCCTGTGTATAAGTCAGTTGGAATGCCATATCAACGGAATTTCTTTCTATATCATGATACGGATGTTTCTTTGGGTATCGAAGTTCTTTCCACAATCGCGGCAGCTCAGAGCCGACATCCCAGACAGCATCATCCATATAATGGTCCGGCCATCTTCTGGTTTTCCAGCCGAATTCGCCGTCATTAGTATCAACGCGTATTGCAAGCCAGTATATTCGCGGATTATCAGCAGTACCCTGCTGCGTGAATGCCTCGTTTGGATTGATGTCGATATCGATTTTCCAAATTTGCTTGTCCGCTCCTTCGACAAGATTGTTTTTCACGGGGTCCCACCACCACTCGCCAGGCTTGCGAACTTCATGATAAAGTTTCTCAGTAAACTCGCCCGGGTAGAAATCTTTCTGCCACAGAACTTTGGCGGCAGGTTGTGAATACGGATTTGAACTGTCTGCCGGGACGTCATTATAGATGCTGAGATGGATTCTTTCTATATCGTATTTTTTATCATTTTTCCATGAACCCCAGAAATGAACATCAGTAATTTTATCAGTATTTGTACATTCGAAATCGTCCGCAATTATGCGCATCCCATCGTTGGAATCTACCTGTATATCTATTCCGTGCGGGGTAACATCAGGTAATTGAAGCCATTTTGTATAAGGTGAAAGCGAGTCGATAAGTACTTCGTAATCTTCAACTTCTCCATCCCTCGCCGGACCATCCGGTGCAAGATTACCGTCTCTGCTGATTCGGAACCTGGCGAAAGACTGTCCGGTTATTGCATCGTCAGGCACAATAAATGAAATAACATGCAAGCCCGGAGACAGGAAATTATTATAAACCTCTTCTTCAGGCTGCCAGCCCATATCGCTGTTATAGTCTATCCATGCCTGAACAACACCGCCGCCGCCGCCCACTTCGAGCGTTATATCAGCAGGATACCCCGGAATCAAAGGTGGTATTGTCACGCCGTTCTCGTCATCAATTGTTGAGCCTAATGAGAACAACGGCTCGGTATCCAAATCATCGCCCAAAGCGTTTGCATCGGGCTGACCGTTCAGCTCTGCATCTGGTTTATCGTTTGCATCTCCCAGCCATGGTCCTGTAATTACATGATAAGCGCCATTGTTAGTTGAAATTGTCGGATACGCTGGATATGAATAGCTGTCTGGGGCGTCTGCCCAGTCATATTGAGTCGAGTTTGGATCTTCTTTTGCATAAATCAGGTAATCCTCAGTCTCGCCATATTCGTAACCCTCATCGGGGCCGCAGCCGCTCGAGCCGATTAAAGATGGATAAGACGTGCTCCATGTTTTTTCCGAAAGTGTAATTCGCAGCCACATCGGGTCTGGTTCATCGCCGGTTTGAGGATGCCAGCACATGAAAGAATTTGTTTCCAGGTCAACTGTACCGGCGAAATTATTAATAATTGATGCATTTTGCACAGCCCATTCCGGTGCATTTTTGCCGTCCGGGCATGTCATAGTATCATCCCAATCGCCATCCCGGTTCCAATCGCACCAGACATTTAAGTAAATCGGAGTACTACCAGTCGGGCTGACAAACGTAACTGTAAATGGTATTTTTGCCTGCTGGCAGTGCGGCAGTACCAGGGGCAGTTTTATGCCGTCATCAGAACCGTCCCGATTAGCCATATTTCCCGGCGGATAGAGGTTATTATTGGTATCCTCATCATATCCGGAGTCCGCGCCGCTTTCAAAGCTTACATCTTTTCCAAGATAAAACCATTTCTCGGGCTGCCAGTGAATTGGGCCAAATGGCGGAAAGTTTGTCCAGAATACTGTTGGATAATGTGCTGTTGTATTTGCATCATAAGCCGTCATCGTTACACCCGGAAACGTATTCGAACTGTCCGGGGCATCACCAAGGTCATGCATTCGGTCTCCCTGGAGCCCGTCAGTAATTGAAAATGCCAGATTTATCGACTGTCCCTCGTATTCGTGCGCTTTCGGGTAGTACATAGGAAGCCATGCAGCCGCTCCCGGCACAGAATACACGGCATTATCATTCCATCTGAGCTTTTTTGTCGTTGTTTTCCAGCCCAGCTTGTGAATCGCATTTTCAGACCTTATTTCTCTGATGCTGAGCCAGTAAATTGTGCCTTCCTCCTGAATGAACGGATTGTTTTTTACACAGAAATTATATTGAAATGCCTGCCTGTGATTGTCGGCTGAATTAACAAGCATCAGCGGATCGAACCAGTCCGAAAGCCGATTCCTTATCTGGCGAACAGTATAATCACCCGGATTAAATATTCTGCTCCAAAGAATACTTTCAGGGCTGCTCCATGAATTGGCGCTTGCAGGCTTATCCGAATAAATCTTTATCTCAAATGACAGGCTGTTTGCTCCATTTGCTGGTAAAATATCGTTTTCAAAAGATGCCCAGAAGTGTATATCATTAATTGGGCCTGTTGCTGTGCATTTGAAATCATCTGCTAAAATTGCCTGCGAGGCATCGACATCCATTCCTGCTGTACCGAAATCAGGCAATTGAGGCCAGTGCATCTTGTGAGGATACCCGTACCTCCAGTCGCATTCACTGTCTGCAGGCTCTGGTGTTATATAAACACCGGAACTTACTCCGTGAAGACTGCTTAGCCTGGTACTGGTCAACTCTGTTATTATTAAGCTGCCAAGATTGCTCAAAAGACCTGATGCTGACGGCACAAAGACTATTATAAATACACAAATAAGGAGAATGGGGAATGCCGCCTGAGTACTTGACTTTTTCATTTTCGTACCCTCCAAATCCAGGAGAAAAAGTTAAAGTGAACTAAAGTAAATACGCCGAAGGTGTTCAACTCCAACTTTAGGCATTTTTTAACTTATCCCCTAATTTTTCAACTCTATTTTGTCTGTATAAAAGAATTAAAATCCACTTTTAGCGGATTACTTTTACTATAAAAATAACAGCGGAAAATCAATAATAATTATCTCTTTTATTCCGCATTTTGTCAAGAAAAATTTCGTTATTATGGGATATTATTTTGGTTTTATGAGACGAAAATAATATTGTTCATGGTGAGTTTCCAAAAAAAAATTGAAAGCGGATAAAAATAAGAGGAAATTTTCTTAAGGTCAGGATGAATTCAGACGAAAAGACGCTAATCCAATACCTACCTGGTATTGGGTGATTATTTTGGCCGAGAGCTGCTAATATACGTCTGTGGCGTAAAAAAGCGGCTATTTGCAAATCTCAGCCCTGTGGAATCTATTGAAATTGTGCAGCGTATAGCGTGCAGAAAATTATACGCTCAATGCTAAACGCTGGTTTTACAAATGAATATGGCATTAAGTCCTATATTCCGAAGATTATAGGAACTTAAATATATTTTAAAAAGTCATTTTCGCCTGGTGTGCGCCAAAAGGCGAGTTATTTGACCGTACAAAAGTAAAATAAAGTTAAGGAGCAAGTTATGACAGAAGCAAAACCAACGTCAGTAAAGGAAAATCAGTCCCTGAACCAGAGCGGTTCCGGTCAGGCGCTGATGGACAGGGAAGGCAAGTACCTTACCTTTGCTCTGGCCAACGAAGAATATGGGCTGGAAATATTGAAAGTCCGTGAGATTATCGGGTACATGGATATCACGGCAGTCCCGCAGATGCCTGAATATGTAAAAGGCGTAATAAACCTGCGAGGTCAGGTAATACCCGTGATTGACCTTCGGGCAAAGTTCGGTATGGAAACCGCTCAGGTAACAGAACAGACCTGCATTATCGTAGTAGAAACTACGCAGGGCGGCCGCAATTGCAGTACCGGTATTGTGGTTGACAGGGTGCAGGAAGTGCTCGACATCACCGGTGATAATATCGAAGAAACACCTCAGTTCGGCTCTTCCGTAAATACTGATTTTATCGTCGGAATGGGTAAAGTCGGCACAGCGGTGAAAATTCTTCTTGATATTGATAAAGTTCTCAGCGGCACCGATTTTTCCGGATTCACTGCCAGAACAGAAAATAATCCCGCAGAAAATGCTTAATATTAAGTGAGGTAAAAAATGTACAGAAAAAACATTCTTTCAATTGTGTTAGTTTTATTCATGGTTTCGGTTTGTATGCCGAGCCAGATGAATAACAATGATCTTCGTGATAGAATCAGTAAAATGGAGAAGGAATTGGAATCTCTCAAAACTGCTGCTTCATCGGAAGATATGAAAATTACCAGTTCTTCAAAAGTTGAGGAAAAAGAGCCTGTAAAAAGCGGCTCTCCCTGGAATCTGTCCTTAAAATCATCTGAAACGAAATCAACACCGGCAGTAACGTCAGTGAAACCTGTTTCCGCGCAGACAAAGCCAGATACAAGCAAGCTTCAACTTGGTAAAGAAAGCTCGGTCGCAGCAGAAAAGAGTCCGGCCGCTGCAGAAAAGAAACCTGTGGCTGCAGCACCGGCGCCGAAGGGGCTTCCTTTATGGTCAAATTTGGATATTCAGTTTTATGGATACGTCAAATTCGATGCTTCATATGATACGTCTTTGACTACTGCCGGAAATTACGCGGTTTATGTCGATTCAGAAGCGACAAATCCGGATGATGACGGTTTTAATATGACCGCCAATCAGACACGTTTGGGCTTCAAGATAAACGGGCCGGAAAAAGACGGAATTAAGTCGAGCGGGCTTCTCGAATTCGATTTCTACGGAAATTATGCGTCCGAGAACAAGGCGAAGATTCAGATGCGCCATGCTTATTTGAAACTTAACTGGGCAAACGGCAGCGAAATTCTTGCCGGACAAACTTCTGATGTTATGTCGCCTTTATGTCCTTCGACTCTGAATTATACAGTTTTATGGGATGTGGGAAATATAGGTTACAGACGTCCGCAGATTCGTTATACCAAGACCTGGACCGGCGAGGACAAGAATTTTGTTAAATTTGAAGCTGCTCTTGCCAGGAGTATCGGAACTGACAAAGGCACAAGCGCCGCTCCATATGCCGAAACAGGTATGGATGCAGGTTATCCGACTGCTCAGTCACGATTGAGCATGTCATTTCCTTTGCTCGGATATAAACCGACAACACTCGGTTTTTCCGGGCATATAGGAAGAGAAGAGTACGATACTCAAAACGATGGAAGCAATAAGAAGTTCGAGAGCTGGTCTGCCAATATCGACTTAACACAGCCGATTAATAAATGGCTGACTATTCAGGGCGAATATTTTAGAGGCGAGACTCTCGGTACTTATTTCGGCGGCATAGGCCAGAGCGTCAATACTGCTTCGTTGAATGAGATTGGCGCCCAGGGCGGCTGGATTGCCGCGAGCGTGGGGCCGTGGGACAAATGGAATTTCAATATTGGTGCAGGCGTAGATGATGTTGAGAGAGATGATGTCGCTTCAGGCAGCAAGATACAGAACGCGACAGTATTCGGAAATTTTGTTTACGCAATAAATAGCAATACGCAAATAGGTTTTGAGCTGTCACAATGGGAAACAGCATATAAGAATCTGGATGATTCTGACTCTACCCGTGCTCAACTATCACTTACGTACAAATTCTAATTCGAGAAAGTAATCAAACAAAAAAATAACTTTTAGTAATGTTATAAAGGAGAAATCAAATGTTTAAAAATATGAAATTGCGAACAAAGCTGTTGACAATAGGTATCTTGTTGACAATCATCCCGCTCCTGGCGGTATCGGTAATAGTATATTACCAGAACACAAAAATTGTTAAAGTGTCCGATGTAGAGAATACAAAGATGGCTTATGCTGACCTTGACCATATCACGAAAAGTATTTATACACTTTGTGAAACACAACAGGAACTTATTCGGGAGAATCTTGGATATTCACTGAATATTGCACGTGACGTTTTCAAGAGTACTGGTGAAGTTAGTTTTTCACAGGAGGGTGTAACATGGAATGCAATTAATCAGGCCAACAAAGCTGCTTCCCGTGTCGAGCTTCCCAAGATGTTAGTTGGAGAAACATGGCTGGGCCAGAACAGTGACATGGGAAAGTCATCGGCTGTTGTTGACAGGGTCAAAACTCTTTGCGGAGCTACATGCACTATCTTCCAGAGGATGAACGATGCCGGAGATATGCTGCGTATTGCTACAAACGTACAGAATACGGATGGTACCCGTGCAATTGGAACTTATATTCCGAAGACCAATGCAGATGGCAGCCAGAATCCCGTCATCAGTGCAGTTCTGAGCGGCCAAACTTATAAAGGCCGGGCTTATGTTGTGAATAAGTGGTACATAACTGCTTATGAACCAATTGTTGATAAGAACAATAACGTTGTCGGAGCTTTGTATGTTGGTATTCCGCAGGAAAGCGTAGCATCTCTGAGGCAGTCAATAATGAAGACCGAAGTTGGCAAGACAGGTTATGTATATGTTCTTGATTCGGCGGGTCATTATGTAATTTCCAAAGGCGGAACACGTGATGGAGAAGATATTTCCCAGATGAAGGATGCAAATGGAAATTTATTTATTCAGGAAATTTGTAAAAAAGCTCTTGTCCTTGGAAAAGGTGAAATTGGAGAGCAGAGATATCCATGGAAAAATGAGGGAGATGCCAGTGCACGCGAGAAAGTTGTACGCATCATGTATTTCGAGCCATGGGACTGGATTATTGGTGTAGGTTCTTATGTTGATGAATTCTATGCAGCCAAAGACCGTATCTCAGCAATAGGACGAACAAGCAATTTTCTGCTTGGCAGTATTCTTGCCGGAGCTTTATTACTTGTTTCATTTGTATGGTTCTTTGTTGCACGTGGTATAACCGGCAAGATAAATCATATTGTAAACCAGCTTACGGAAGGTTCTGAACAGGTTGCCTCAGCTTCCAGACAGGTATCTTCCGCTTCTCAATCATTGGCGGAAGGCGCAACAGAGCAGGCGGCAGGTCTTGAAGAAACTTCTTCCAGCCTTGAAGAAATGTCTGCAATGACAAAGCAAAATGCTGATAATGCACAGCAGGCAAACACACTTGCTTCCGAGGCGAGAAAATCTGCGGATACAGGCAATGAGTCAATGGGAAAAATGAATCAGGCTATTCAGGATATTCAAAAGAGTTCCAACGAAACAGCCAAGATTATTAAAGTTATTGACGAAATCGCATTCCAGACCAATCTTCTGGCTTTGAATGCCGCAGTCGAAGCTGCAAGAGCGGGCGAGGCAGGAAAAGGTTTCGCTGTTGTTGCAGAAGAAGTTCGCAATCTTGCAATGCGTTCAGCGGAAGCAGCCAAAAATACTGCTAATATGATTGAGGAATCAGTCAAGAATTCAAAGAACGGCGTTGATATTGCCGCTGAAGTTGGAAAGGTTCTTGCAGAAATAGTATCCAGTATAGGCAAGACTACAGACCTGATTAGTGAAATAGCCGCTGCATCAGCAGAACAGGCGCAGGGTATAGACCAGGTCAACAGCGCGGTTTC
The DNA here is from genome assembly GCA_016931715.1 of Sedimentisphaerales bacterium. GTDB lineage: Bacteria > Planctomycetota > Phycisphaerae > Sedimentisphaerales > Anaerobacaceae > JAFGPS01. The sequence continues at coordinate 19,831 of JAFGEF010000015.1, read as the reverse complement.
TCAGATGGATAAAGTCACACAGCAAAACGCTGCAAATGCAGAAGAATCTGCAAGTGCATCTGAAGAGCTGAGTGCCCAGGCAGAACAGATGGATTCGATAGTTAAGGATTTGGCGATGCTTATCGGCGGTGTCAGTGACAGAAAGCATGCCGATGCCGGTACAAGAAATTCAGTTTCCAATAAGAAGGCATCCAGGGTAACTAAAGGAAACAGTGAGCTGTCTGTGTCGAACAAGGTATTTCATAATATAGCAAAAGGTTCGGCTAAGAAAGTTAATAACAAGAAATCAGTTGATACTCATGCTCGCAGCGTCATCCCTTTAGAGGATAATGATGTTAACAGCAATGATTTCGATGAGTTTAATGCATAATAAATTGTCATGTTGTTATATAAGCGCCTCCAGAAATCTGGAGGCGCTTATAGCATAATGTTTAATAAGGATATTAAGCAGGAAACTTGACATGTCGAGGGCATCTTGTCTTCGGTTTAAACAATACGCGGGCTGGAAGCCCGCGACACTAAAAGAAAAAGAAAGAGAAAGTGCAGGTGAACGTGTTATGGCTAAATCATTAATGATTGTAGATGATTCAGCAACGATGAGAAAAATCATAATGCGAACTATGAGAATGTCAGGCCTTGAATTTAACGAGCCGCAGGAGGCTGGTAATGGTAAAGAAGCTCTTGAAAAACTGAGCAGCGGACCTGTTGATATTGTACTATGTGATATTAATATGCCGGAAATGAACGGAATGGAGTTTGTAAAAAAAGCTCGTGAACTGAGTAACTGTGCCAACACAAAAATAATAATGGTATCGACGGAAAGCGCACAGGAGCTAATTGACAATATTATTGCCGATGGCGCAAATGGTTACATTACCAAGCCGTTTACTCCTGAAAAATTCCAGGAGAAATTATCTCCGTTTATGAATTAAGGTATGGATTCTCAGCCGCAGTATGAAATCCGGGGCTATAGTAAGGAATCAAAACAATGATAGATAGTATTTGTATGAATAGTGTGCTGTTGGCTAGCGCAAGCGAAGTTTTTGAAACAATGATTTTTATGGATTTGGAACAGTGTTTCGATGAACAGCAGAATATTGCGGGCGATTCTCTTTTAAGCTCGATAACATTCAAAGGGGACCTCAATGGCTGTTTAACCATTTGCTGCAGTACAGATTGTGCTAAATCCATCGGGATCAATATGCTTGGTATGGACCCCGAAGAACAAATCAGCAGGGAAGGTACTTACGATGCACTTGGTGAAGTCGCCAATATGGTTATGGGAAGCGTGAAAACCAAGATTCAGCAGAATACAGGGAATATTTCTGTATCAATTCCTGTTGTAATAAGCGGCAGAGAAATTGTAACACGCTTAAGTGATGGTCAGGCAATAAAGACCATTGTTAAAGTTTTGATTGACAGCAAATATATTGCTGAATTCTGTTTATTGTACAAAGATAACTCTTTATAAAAAGAAAGCCCGGTTCGAAGGTTTTATACGATGGCAGTGACACAAATAGATCTTGAATCAAAAGCGATTGAATTAGCAGCGCCGGCTTTCGATAGATTTTGTGAAGATATCTCGGGCATGTTCGGTGTGGATATCAAATGTGTCCCGCAAAAACCGAGTATCGAAACAATTGATAGTCTGAAGAAACGCTTTAAAAAGCTCTCTGCTATTAATAATGTTGATGCAGAAGGAGCCATACACGGTACTTTCTATTTGATTTTTGACCAGGGCGGATTATTTACTCTCTCCGGCATCATTGTTATGCTCCCGGAAAAAAGAATCCTCGAAGAAATCAAACGGGGAACGGTACAGGATGTAAACAGCATGAACGATGCAGTCCGGGAAACCGGAAATTTATGCGTTGGTTCGTGGGACCGAATTTTCCGGGAAGAATATACTGGGCACGGTCACTTTGTGCAAAATGGCACTTTCATAGGGAATCCATGGGATAAGCCCGAGGAAAGCATAAGGTTGCGCAAGGATGAATCGCTTTCATTCGTTCCTTTCGAGATGACAATCGGATCATATCCGGTTTTTAACTGCGGCGTAATCTTTCCGAAAAGCATCTTTGCGCTTCAGTCGGAATTACCCGCTGAAAAAAGCAGTCCGGCAGAAGATAAGGTTGAGAACAAAGACAGCGAAACGAGTCCTGTTGATAATAAAGAGAAGGATTTGGAAATAATCGGTGATGCAAAGAAAGTCGAAAATGAGGAAAATAAACCGGCTGTTGAAACAGAAAAAACATTAGTTCAAACGGAATCTGTTCCTGTAAATAATCCTGTTAATCAGGATGAAAACTCAGTTTCAGAAACGATTAAAAGAATGACTCAGTCACCTGCAGTTTTGCCCGGACAGCCCGTTTCCGGTACGCTTGCCCCTGACGAATCAAACCATATATCTTTGTCGTTATGCGCGAAAGATATTATGGACAAAAATGTCACATGGTGCAGCCCGGATGCCGGTGTACAGCAGGCGATTGAAAAAATGCAGCAGTTCGATACAGGATACCTGATGATTGGCAGCGCAAACGTGCCTGAAGGAATCGTATCGCGGTCTGATATAACAGGAGCGGTAAGCCCGTACCTGCGGGCAATATTTTCAAAGTGGCGCAGACCTCTTGATGATGCGACGCTTAGTATCAGAATCAAGTGGATAATGAGCAGACCTGTACATACGATAAAACCAGAGACGACTATAACCCGGATAATGGAAAATATGTGTCAGCATGGTGTTCGCTGTCTGCCTGTTATAAATCAAAAGGGCAATGTTGAAGGTATGGTCACAGTATTCGATATCTTCAGGGCTTTAAATGCCAATGCTGATATTTCAACCATGGGAAAGACTATACAGGTTCCTTTGCTTTTATAAACATAGAGGTTAAAAATGCAAAACATAGAACATCTGACGGAATTAATGGAAAGGGCGGCATCTTCAATAAATATGCTTGGCCCCGATGATTTTTCAGAGATTGAGAATTTGCAAAAAGTTCTTGATGAGATAAAAAATAGTCTCGGACAAATGGGAGAGTGTTCTTCCGAAGTGCTGAATAAAGCAAGCGGTGAAACGAACAGCTCGATTGAATTGCTTCAGAAAATTTTGCGTCATGAAGTCGAAGATACAGCGTCATCGATTGTAATAGTCTCGAAAGCTATCGCGACTCTCCAGGGTATCATTGAGCAGATGGGTCACGCCCCGGTTTCACCTGAGCCAGGAAAGATACAAAATGCGGTTGAAAACAATATTGAAGATGTATCTCAGGCGGGCGTAGTGATTTCTGAAGATGACATTCCTTTGATTATAGATTTTATAAACGAATCCTGTGAGCATATCGAATCCGCAGAAGCAGGATTGCTCGAACTTGAAGACAAACCAAATGATAAAGATATTATTAATCAAATTTTCAGGGGTTTTCATACTATTAAGGGTATGGCCGGTTTCCTGAATTTAACTGATATAGGCTCGCTCGCACATTCGGCGGAAAATCTTCTTGGTCTTGTTCGTGAAGATAAAATGGTTCTTTCAGGTAATGTTACTGATGTCGTCTTCGAATCGATTGATATGATGAAAAAGATGATTAACACCCTGAAAGAATGTATCGAGGCCGGCAAGCCTGTTCCTGCACAAAAAAATCTGCCTGACTTTCTGGCTAAATTGAAGAGAATTGCAGAAAGTGAACCGGAAAAGCAAAAAGAAAACAGTTCAGAGTCTGCGGTTCAGAATCCTGCTGAAGAATTGAATACGGTGCAGGATGAAAAAATCGAAAACATGCTCGAATCGCCCGAAACGTCCGAATCTAATTCGGCTTCTGTCAAAAAAGAAAGTCATGCAGGGGACGAAAAAATAAAAGTCAGCACAACCAGGCTTGATAATCTTATAAATATGGTGGGCGAGCTGGTAATAGCACAATTGATGGTCTCCGAAGAGGTGAGCAAGAAATTGTCAATTGAACATCAGTTAAACAGTAAAGTCGCCAGCCAAAGCAAAATTGTTCGCGAGCTTCAGGAATTATCCTTGTCGATGCGAATGGTGCCCATAGGCGGCGTGTTCCAGAAGATGGCAAGACTCGCAAGAGATTTGTCCCGTAAATCAGGTAAAAAAATCAATTTCTCCACCACGGGAGATGAAACAGAGCTTGACCGCTCAATCGTGGATAAAATTTCCGACCCGCTTATACATATGGTTCGCAATTCCATTGACCATGGAATCGAGCCGGAGCAGGACAGAATTCAGTCTGGTAAAAATCCTTCCGGTAATCTCGAGCTTCGGGCGTTTCATCAGGCGGGTAATATTGTTATCGAGATTCGAGATGACGGCAAGGGTCTCGATAAAGAGCGTATTTTACAAAAAGCCATCGAGAAGAAACTTGTACAGCCGGGCCAGGAATTATCTGAAGATGAAATCTTCAAGATGATTTTCCTTGCAGGTTTTTCAACGGCACAGAAAGTCACAAGCATATCAGGCCGGGGCGTTGGCATGGATGTGGTCAGAAAAAATATCGAATTGCTTAACGGTAAAATTGAAATACAATCGATTAAGGGCAAGGGAACGATTTTTACGATTCGCCTGCCTCTGACATTAGCTATCATTGACGGCCAGATAGTAAAAGTTGGTTCTGAGCGTTATATTATACCAATCAATTCAATAATTAACAGTTTAAGACCAGCACCAGACCAGATATCAACTGTACAGAACAGATCTGAGATGGTAATGGTTCGCGGAGAATTGATGCCGCTCGTACGATTGTACAAGTTATTCAGGGTTGTCCCGGTAACAGAAAATCCTACGGAATCCCTGCTTGTAATCGTGGAAAATAATAATAAAAAATATTGTCTGCTGGTTGATGAATTGCTTGATCAGCAGCAGGTTGTTATCAAAAATCTTGGTGATGGATTAGGGAAAGTAAAAGGTTTATCCGGCGGAGCTATCATGGGTGACGGAAAAGTCAGCCTTATTCTGGATATTCCGGGGATAGCAGATATTGCTCGATTTTAAAATAATAAAAAGAGTTTTGCAAAAATTCAGATAATAAGTGAATGATTTATGAATGGACTGACATTAAAAGAAGTTGTTTTAAGTGAAGATGATTTCCAGTATATAAGCGATATTGTTTATAAGCATTGCGGAATCAATCTTCACACAGGCAAAAAGGAGCTTGTTCGCGCTCGTCTTGCGAAAATATTGCGCCAGGGAAACTTTAATAATTTTCAGGAGTATATGCGGTATGTTCTTGAAGATAAAACAGGCAGGGAATTTTCTGTTCTGATTGATTCGCTCAGCACGAACCTGACGAGTTTTTTTCGCGAAAAGCAGCATTTCGATTTTTTAAAAGACAACTTTCTGCCGGCGCTCATCGAGCGAAAGAAGAAAGACAGGAATTTCAGGATACGTGCCTGGAGCGCGGGCTGTTCTTCAGGCGAAGAAGTCTATTCGATAGCAATTACCCTGCTGGAAGCTCTTTCAGGGCAGGGACAGTGGGATGTAAAAATTCTTGGAACTGACATTTCGACGAGGATGCTCGATACTGCCCGGAAAGGGTATTACGATGAAGAACGTGTTTCTTCTTTCCTTCTTCAGCAGAGAAACAAGTATTTATTATCGAAGCGGGGAAATGGCAGGAAGGTTTTTGAAGCAAGCAAAGCTTTGAGGGATATTGTTGTTTTCAGGCATTTGAATTTAATGGAAGACTGGCCGATTAAAGGCCCGCTTGATTTTATTTTTTGTCGTAACGTGATGATATACTTCGATAAGTCAACACAGCAGTTTTTAATAGACCGCTACTGGGACATGCTGGACTCTGGTGCAGTTTTATTTACCGGTCATTCGGAATCACTGACCGGCATCAAACACAGGTTTAAATACGTTCAGCCGACAATATACAAGAAGACATAGGTTTATTAATATGACAAAAAAACGAATAATTGTGAATGTATCGGATGCGAAAATATCCGATAATCCGGAGGATGTTCTTGTAACATATTCACTGGGTTCCTGTATCGGCGTATGTCTTTATGATATGGACAGGAAAATCGGCGGAATGCTTCATTATCAACTGCCTGAATCGCAAATGAATCCGGATCGCGCGCAGGAAAATCCGTTTATGTATGCAGATACAGGAATGAAAGTATTAGTTGATAAAATGCTCTTAATGGGTGCGAATAAAAAGAGGATACAAGTCAAAATAGCCGGCGGAGCTGCTATGGATGCCGGACCGAAAGGATTTGATATAGGCAAAAGAAATCACCTTGCAATCAGAAAAATATTGTGGAAGAACGGAATGCTTATCAGTTCCGAGGATGTCGGCGGTTCATCTCCGCGTAATTTACATATCAATATTGAAAATGGCATGGTGACTGTGAGATCCAACGGGCTGGAAAAGAGCTTGTAAAAAGTTTATGGAAGAATAAGAATTATTATTGCAGGATAGAACTTTATGGAAATTGCGACAGATACACGAGTGAAAGTACTGATAGTCGATGACTCTGCCATAGTACGCAAGATTCTCAGTCAGCAGTTGTCTCTCGATCCCGGAATCGAAGTGGTAGGAACAGCCCCTGATCCGTTTATCGCACGAGATAAAATTGTAGCTCTTAATCCTGATGTTCTTACGCTTGATGTCGAAATGCCGCGAATGGACGGCATTACTTTTTTGAGCAAGCTGATGAAGCATCATCCGATGCCGGTAATTGTTGTCAGCTCTTTGACTCCCAAAGGCGGCAAAACTGCCATGGAAGCTCTTTCGGCAGGCGCTGTTGACGTTATATGCAAACCAGGACCTTCTTATAGCATAGGCCAGGCATGTACTGAGCTTGTCGGAAAAATAAAGGCAGTTTCAAAAGCAAAAATTTCAAGACAGGCAATTTCAGCGGGTGAAACGCCGAATAAAAAATTATCCATGACTGAAACAACCAATAAAATATTTGCCATCGGCGCATCAACGGGCGGCGTACAGGCTTTATCGTATGTCCTTGCAGAATTTCCGCCTAATGCCCCCGGTACGCTGGTCGTTCAGCATATGCCGGGCCAGTTTACAACTTCGTTTGCAGAGCGCCTCAATCGGGAATGCCGGGTACATGTTAAGGAAGCACAGGATGGTGACAGTGTTATTCCGGGGCAGGTACTGATTGCCCCCGGAGGCTTCCATATGCTTCTCAGGCGTTCCGGCGCAAATTATTTTGTTGCTGTTAAGGATGGCCCTCGTGTATGCAGGCAAATACCTTCTGTAGAAGTGCTGTTTAATTCTGTCGCGAAATACGCCGGTGCAAATGCCATCGGCGCTATTCTTACAGGCATGGGTGATGACGGTGCTAAGGGATTGCTGAATATGCGAAATAACGGCGCTCGTACAATAGCACAGGATGAAGCTTCGAGTATTGTCTTCGGTATGCCCAAAGAGGCAATTGCCTGCGGAGCAGCGGAAAAAGTCGTATCTCTTTCTGATGTGGCTAAAAGTTTAATTGAACTGGCGACAGAATAAAGAATTCAGTAGTAAGTAGTCAGAATTTCTACTGACTACTGTTTTCTGAACTTGTCCAGCAGTACAGGTACCTGGTCCGGTGTCACCTGGCTGAATACTTCTTTTCCGATTGTAACTACCGGCGCCAGGCCGCATGTGCCTAAGCATCTTGCGATTTCCAGAGTGAACATTGCGTCCTTGCTTGTTTCGCCGAAATCGATTCCCAGTTCCTGTTTGAATCGGTCTGCGATAAGATTTGCGCCTTTAACGTAACAGGCAGTGCCGAGACAAACATTGATTTTAAATTTTCCCGGCTGCTGAAGACGGAAAAAGTTATAAAATGTAGCGACACCGCTTACCTTGGCCGCAGGTATCTTGAGCAGGTATGCAACAGCATTTATATTTTCCATGGAAAGGTAGCCGTATTTCTGCTGTACTTTATGTAAAACAGATATAAGCTGACTTTCTTTGTGCGGCCCTTCACAAATAGTTTTTATATATTCGACAATTTCAGGTCCCAGAGAAAGTTCGCTGGTTCTTTCTATATCCGACAAATTATCCGTTTTGCATGTACACATCAGCATCTCCAATAATACCACGCGGCAAGCGCGGACTGTAATGAGTATGAAGTAATTCGTGTGCTTTTGGCCCGCCCGCTTCGCCGAGGAATTCTTTATAAAGTGTCAGAATTTCAGGGTTCTCGTGAGACTTCCGCAGTGTCTTTTTCTTATCTATGGCATACAGGGCCGATGCACGTTTCGCCAGAAGTTCTTTGTCCATAACCTTAATTCCATGCGGGGGATAAGGCTGACCGCCTCCGCCGATGCAGCCGCCGGGACAAGCCATAATCTCTATGAGATGGAATTGCTCTTTTCCGGCAACGACCTTATCAAGAATAGTACGAGCGTTGTTCAGGCCGTTGGCGACTGCCACACGCAATTCCTTGTCACCCAGTCTAACGGTTGCTTCCCGCAGCCCCTCGACCGCGCGCACTTCGGTAAATTCAAGCTTGTCTGCGGGTTTTCCAGTTACCTTTTCAGCGGCCGTTCGCAGTGCAGCTTCCATAACACCGCCAGTGGTGCCGAATATATCGCCGGCTCCGGTGGACATTCCCAGCGGAGAATCGAATTGGTCTTTCTGCACATTCCAGAAATTCATTTGAGGTAATGTCCAATTGTCAATACCGTAAGACTTAATCATCCAGATTGCTTCACGGGTTGTCAGTACAGCATCGGTGTAATACATACCCGGTGACATGAGATGCTCCGGGCGTTTTGCTTCAAATTTTTTCGCAACGCACGGCATTACGGCAACGACAAAAATATCTTTGGGATTAAGACCCATCTTTTGTGCATAATAGGTCTTAATCAGCACTGATGTCATTGTCATTGGTGAACGGCAGGATGACATATTCGGAATAAGAGATGGATAAAACTTTTCAAGATAATTAACCCAGCCCGGCGAACATGAAGTCAGCATAGGCAAAGGTCCCTGATTTGCCAATCGATTAAGAAATTCATTGGATTCTTCCATGATTGTCAAATCGGCGCCGAAATTCGTATCAAAAACAGCCTCGAAACCGAGACGTCTCAGGCTTGATATCATCTGATTAGTGCAGGCTGTTCCCGGTTCCAGTCCGAATCCTTCTCCGATGGCTGCGCGAATAGACGGAGCTGTCTGTATAACTACATGTTTGGAAGAGTCCGCCAGGGCTTCCCATACGCTGTCTGTAGCATCCTTTTCAAGAAACGCAGCAGTTGGACAAACATTGATGCACTGGCCGCACTGGATACAAACGGAATCATCCATATTTGCCCCGTGTGCCGGACTGACTACAGTTGTAAAACCCCGGCCGTGCTGGCTCAAATTATTAACGTTTTGTACTTCGGCACATACACGAACACATCGTCCGCAGAGAATGCACTTGTCAGGTTCACGTATAACGGAAAGTCCTGACTCATCTTTCGGAAAATGTTTTCGCTCGCCTTCAAACAAGCGATCTCTAACGCCTAATGTATATGCCAGATTTTGCAATTCGCAGTTCCCGTCACGTTCACATGTCTGGCATGCTTTGGGATGATTATCCAGAAGCAGCTCGACAATGTCGCGCCGAGCCTGCCTGATTTCCGGGGAATTTGTCTGAACAACCATACCCTCCCAGACTTTCGTAGAACATGCTGCCATATAAAATCCGACATTCTTGACATCTACTATGCACACACGGCATGAGCCCATCAAGCTCAAATCCGGGTGATAACACAGTCTCGGGATTTTTATTCCATATTCCTCAGCGGCCTCAAGGATAGTCAAGTCTTTTGAAACGCTGACCTGCTGGCCGTCAAGTGTAATAGTAACTTTTTCAGAATTATCGTTCAAACCAATCTCCTTTTTACTATGTTCTGCTTACCGCTTCAAAGCGGCAAACCTGGTAGCATCTTCCGCATTTTATGCATCTTGACTGATCTATTACATGTGCATGTTTGGCGGTTCCGGAAATGCAGAAAACCGGACAATTGCGTGCGCATGCGGTGCAGCCGACACACTTTTCAGGTATAATACTATAGCGGCTTAAAGCTGTGCACTTTCTCGCAGGGCATCGTTTTTCATGTACATGAGCTTCATATTCATCACGAAAATATTTCAATGTGCTTAAAACAGGATTCGGCGCCGCCCGCCCTAATCCGCATAATGATGTTTTGCGCAATAGATTTCCGAGACGTTCGAGTTTTATAATATCTTCAGGTATGCCGTCTCCTGCTGTAATTCGCTCAATTATCTCCAGCATGCGTTTGGTGCCTTCCCGGCAGGGAGTACACTTGCCGCAGGATTCGTCCTGTGAGAATGTCAGGAAGAACTTTGCGATATCTACCATGCAGTCATCTTCGTCCATGATTATCATGCCGCCGCTGCCCATAATTGAGCCAAGCGCCGTAAGACTGTCGAAATCCACAATTGTGTCCAGATATTGTTCCGGAATGCAGCCGCCTGCGGGTCCGCCCGTCTGAATAGCCTTGAATTTCTTGCCTCCGGCAATACCGCCGCCGATATTATAGACAATTTCTCGCAGGGTTGTACCCATAGGCACTTCGACTAATCCTGTATGTCGAACTTTTCCTGCAAGTGCGAAAACTTTTGTTCCGCCGCTCCTGGCTGTTCCAAGCGAAGCGAACCATTCGGGGCTAAATAAAAAAATTGCAGGAACATTGGCAAATGTTTCTACATTATTTATTACTGTAGGTTTATCCCATAATCCCTTTTCCGCCGGATACGGAGGTCTTGGTCTTGGTTGTCCGCGTTCACCTTCGATGGAGTGAATAAGAGCGGTTTCTTCACCGCAAACAAATGCACCGGCTCCGAGGCGAAGCTCCAGGTCAAAATCAAAACCACTGTTCAATATGTTTTTACCGAGCAGACCATGCTGGCGGCATAAAGCTACAGCTTTTTCAATACGCTCGATAGCCATGGGATACTCAGCGCGAATATAAACGAATCCTCTGTTGGAAGATATTGCATAAGCACAGATAATCATGCCTTCTATCACACTGAATGGATCCCCCTCGAGCATACTGCGATCCATAAATGCCCCTGGGTCACCTTCGTCGGCGTTACAGATAAGATAACGTGTACTTTCTGCTGCTTTGGAAACCATTTCCCATTTTTGAGCAGTCGGATATCCGCCTCCTCCTCGGCCGCGAAGTTTTGATTTGGATACCTGTTCAATAATCCATTCCTTATTACCCTTGCCTAAAACAACAGACAAAGCCTTAAAGCCGTCACATGTTATATATTCATAGATATCTTCGGGATCAATCAAGCCATTATTGCGCAGAGCTATTCGTGTTTGACGAGAGAAGAATGAAACATCTCCATAGAGATTAAAGAATCTCTGGCTCATCGGCTTTGTTTTTACTTCTAATTCTTTAACTTCATTACCGCCAAGTATATGCTCCCGTATAATACGATCAAGGTGTTCTATTTGTGTAATGCGATATATTGTTTTTGACGGTCGAATCATCATATAAATCGCTTTGCCGGCTGCTTTTTGAGGACAAAGTCCGAAACAATTAGCAGGTATAACCTTATATTGCCCTTTGGTCAAACCGGCCTGCTCGAGCTTATTTGATAAATCTTCCTGAAAATTCGGGAGCAAATCTCTTCCGCAGCGGGCGCTGTTACAGAACATGAATTCCCATTTAGTGAGATTGCCGTCTTTGGAATCTATAATATGTTCAATTACCGGCTGACCACCCAAAATATGCTGCGAAAAGATTTTATGAGCCAGTTCACGATTCACAAGCTCATATTTTACAGGCATTTGATGTGCAATTTGAACCGATACTACAGGCTCACAACTGCAGCGTCCTGTGCAGCCTGTCTGATGCAGAACGATATCTTGACGTCCTGAAGCTTCTATGTGTTTGTTAAATTCATCATATACTTCGCGGGCACCGGCTGCATTCTCACATGTGGCAGAACCGACCTGGATGCGAATTTTACTGCTTTCTTCACGCAGCTTAATCTCGTTCGCAGCCTGTTGGAAAAGCTTTTCATAACTATCCTGCACAATATTATGCGTCATAAATTATCCTTACTGCTGCATATTATCTGAACTTTTGCAAAACTCTTATATTATGTAGCAAACTATCCAATAACAAACAAAAAACGGTTTCTAAAATTTGATGGTAATATCAGTTTTTGATAAAATGTTTTAATTACAACCACCCAAAAAAGTTTATATACTATAACAGAAGTACGTAATAATTCCAGCTTATTTTTAGAAATAAATAGAGTTTTCATAAATAATTCTACCGTATTTCTGTAATTATTTCCTTTATTAGTCGGTTTCTATGCTATATATTTCATATATATTTGTCTGGAAGTTTATTAAGAGAATCAGGAAGGAAAACAGTGCAGGATTTTGACTTAATTGAGACACCTGAGAATGTCGAGCTTGAGCGTCGCCTGGCAGGTATAGGCTCCCGCTTTTTAGCAGGATTTCTTGATCATTTGCTAATATTAGTTATTTATCTTTTCATTTTTATCCCGTTTTTTGTGGCCGGTATATCTGTTTCAGATACAGGCTTTTCAGATACTTCTGAAATATGGCTGTCTGCTATCCTGATTCTGATTGCATTCGCTGTTTTTTGGGGGTATTTTGTTTTTTTTGAGATGTTGACTAATGGCCAGAGTCCCGGAAAAAAATATGTAAAGATTCGGGTGGTACAAATGGAAGGCGGCGGAATTACTTTTAGTTCCATTGCCATTCGGAATTTATTGAGAATTGTTGACTTTATCGTATTATATGCCTTGGCGGGTATTGTAATGTTTATCACCAGGAAAGGACAGCGTCTCGGTGATCTCGCCGCGGGTACAGTAGTCATTTCTGAAGAATTGCCGAACTATTCGTCTCGTTATGATCAGAAAAGAAAAGTTCTCGATAATGAGTCTGTAACAGCGTTTGCCCTGGAAGCAACTGGCCTTAAGCCTGAAGAATATCGTTTATTGCACAATTACTGGCTCAGGCGCAACGAATTGAATTTACAAGCCAGGCAGCAATTACTGCCTCAGATTATGAGGCCGATATTCAATCGAATCGGGCAGGCAATGCCTGATGAATCGCTGGAAGTACTTGAAGAATATGTAGAAAAAATTATAATAAATGCTAATAGTGAAGAAAATAAAGAACGGAAATAAAACAGTTGCGGCAACCGTATAAAAATTTGCACTGCAAATAAATACATGACAAAACAAGTACTATTGGAGTTCGAGAAATGACACCTGCCAGATTCCTTAAAACAAGAATAGATGCATGGAACAGGCTTGAGGATATTATAGGCAAAACCGGTAAAAAGGGATTGAAGGGATTGAGTGATAATGAACTTCACGAATTGACAAGATTATATCCGGCAGTGGCAATCGATGCCGGCAGAGCAAAAATGTACAACATCGATTCTGTAACCCGCAAGCGAATAAATCAGCTTGCTATTTCGGCACACGGTCTTTTATACAGGCGTAAAAATGTAAGGTATTTTCGGGCAATATATGAGTTTTTCCGAAATGACTATCCCGAGCTGTTTCGCAGGTTATGGCCTTATCTGCTGCTTGCAATAGCTCTTTTTGTGATTGGTTTTTTAGGGGCATATGTCAGCACAACATTAGAGCCGTCGAATGCATATCTCTTTGTTCCCGGAAAGCTGGACGTTACAGACGAAGATTCAGGGATAACCAGCCGTGACATAAGCGAAAGATTCAGACGCATGGAAAAACCTCCGATGGCGGCTGGAATTATGACAAATAATATTTCAGTAGCTTTCAGGGCATTTGCACTTGGTATAACCGCCGGGATTGGCACTTGTCTTTTGGTATTTTATAATGCAATGATGATTGGAGGCATAGCGGCTTATTTCTCAAATTATGGCCTGACGTTCGAGTTCTGGTCTTTCATTGCGCCGCATGGGGTATTGGAAATATTTGCTATACTGGTATCTGCTGCGGCAGGGCTGAGGCTGGGATTGTCACTGGCAATACCCGGACACTTAAATCGCGCGGCGTCTCTTAGAACAGGCGCAATTGAAGCCTCGCTGCTCGTTCTTGGGACGATTCCGATGTTTGTTGTTGCAGGTATTATCGAGGGATTTGTCACTCCGTCATATCTTCCGGGTATTGTCAAAATTGTATTAGGAATATCCGTTGCGTTTGTGACGATATCTTACCTGATGTTCACCGGTCGCAGGCGTTTTTCTGAAAGTGATATTCCATCTCCGCAAAAAATCAGCGAATCCCTTATTTTGTAAATTAAAGCTGATGTGTTGATTTAATCAGTGTATAGCGATTTATCAGTTCCGGTGTCAGGCGATTTGGGGGGACGTCCAAAACAGATATTCCTTTGTGTTTCATTAATAAAAGAGCTTCTTCTCTGGCGGCGATGGTATCCAGAGCTGCAGCTTTACTGTATGGGTCATTACATTCCGTCAGCGGAATTTCAGCAGCCTGGCGGATTTCCGGGTTTGATAAAGTTATCGCAAGAGGAAGATGATAACGTGAAAATCGTGACATATATGATATGATTTCATTGCTTGCGTGACGATCAACTACATCAGTCATCATGCACAGCAAACTTCGTTTGCGGTTTTTCAAACCCAGAAAGCGGCATGCAGCACCGTAATTGGACTCGACAAGGTTCGGCTGTAATTCAAAAAGTGACTTTGCGACACGATCGATGTTTTTTATGCCGTTCACCGGAGGCAAATAGCTGTCAATTTTGTCACTGAATGCAATCATACTGAACCAGTCATTCTGACGCAGGGCTGCGTAAGCCAGCATTAAGGTTGCGTTTACCAAATAATCGACTCTGCTCAATCCGCCGAACTCTCCTGCAGTTGCACGTCCTGTATCGATTGCAACAATAATATTCTGCTGTTTTTCCGGTTCATAGTTTTTTACTATAAGCTTTCCTTTTCGGGCGGTTGCCTTCCATTCAATTCGCGATATTTCATCGCCGCTGACGTAGTGTCGCAAACTCTCGAATTCAGATCCCGGCCCGATTTGCCTGAGCTTTAGTATGCCCTGATCGGAGTCCATGCCTCTCCTTATGAGAAGCTCGTATCTTTTCAGGTTCATTAGATTCGGAAAGACGCTGATATTGTCAGGTATCCGGATTTTGAACTGGCGGTGTAATAAGCCCATGTAAGGCAAAATTCTTGCATATATGTATGAAAGCTCGTATTTTCCCCGCTTATGTGCATCGAGGCGGTATTCAACAGTTTTTCTTTCGCCGGCGCCCAGTAATATTTTACACCTGTCTGGCGTGACATTCATTGCCGGAGGTATATCTTCAGCAAGAATGACTTCCATTCGTCTGCGGCAGTTGTTCTGAACTTCGAATTTGACGAGTGTCGGGAAACCGAGAGATATTCGAGCGGGGATAATTCGCTTAATAAGAAATTTATGCTTCCCGGGCAGAATAAGTGCATCTAAAGCAGTATAAAGTATTAGAAGGATTACATAAATTACCCCGATACCGGTAAAAAAATCATATAAAGAACCTGCTAAAAATATCGGGGCGGCTGCCGCAATCAATATTATCAATCGTAAAGAAGGGAGCATAAATTATCTTGGCACCTCAATTGTGTAGAGAATTTCACTGATGCAGTCATCTGCGGTTTTGCCTTCGATTTCAGCTTCAGGAACAAGCAGTATCCGGTGACGCAGTACAGGCAGCGACATGGATTTCACATCATCAGGAGTCGAAAAGTCACGGCCCATCAGCAGGGCTTTTGCTTTTGCTGCATTCATCAGCATTACGCCTGCGCGGGGACTTGCTCCGAGAGTAATGTTAGGCTTCGAACGAGTTGCACGAATAATTTGAGTGATATATCGCCTGACCGGCTCTTCGACATGAATCTTTCTGGCTGCTTCACGTATAGCCATAAGCGTTTCAAGGTCGAGAACCTTTCTGATATCGGCGGTTTCGAGATTGGAAGAATCGAATCCGGATTCGACCTTATCAAGTATCCCGGCTTCCGCTGTTTCGGGCGGATATTTAATAAGAATTTTCATCATGAACCTGTCAACCTGTGCCTCGGGAAGCGGATAGGTACCTTCATATTCAACAGGATTCTGAGTAGCGAAAACTGTAAAGACAGGAGACATCGGATATGAACCGCCGTCAATGGTAGCCTGTCGCTCCTGCATCGCCTCAAGGAGCGCTGATTGTGTTTTTGCGGGCGCCCTGTTGATTTCGTCTGCCAGAAGAATATCACAAAATATCGGGCCTGTTCTGAAATTAAACTTCCGTTCAGTCATATCATAAATATTTACGCCTATAATATCTGAAGGCATCAGGTCCGGAGTGAACTGAATACGATGGAATAATGTCCCTGTAACGCATGATAAGGTTCTTGCCAGCAGGGTTTTGCCTGTTCCCGGGACTCCTTCGAGCAGGGCATGGCCTCCCGCAAACAGGGCAGCGGCTGTTTGTTCGAGGGCTTCTTCCTGACCAATTATAGTCTTGCGAAGCTCGTTAAGTATTTGTTGTGCTGTCTCATTTATGTTTTCGATGTTCATTGAATATCTCCATTTCAATTGATGCGAGTTCTTTTAATGCAGATTGCATCTGTCGTTCCGATATTTTTTTTTGTGTCATCATTTTGTCGCATTTGTCGAATATTAGTTTATATTTTTCAGGCTCATGTCCGCTTCGGCGAGATAGTTCATTGGCAATTGCTGAATTTGACGCATTTGGAGCCAATCCTGTAATATCAGAAGTTTTGCGCCTGAGCCAGTCATAAATAATTTTCAGGGTAAGCCGGTTAGCTCCGGCAGAATGGTATGCGGAGCCGACGCTGTAAATATACTCGAGTTTCGAGCGTCTATGTTTATTTTCAAGACTTCGTCTGTAACCAAATCTCCTGCCTTTATAAATAATGTAAAATACGCCGGCAATAATCAGGCTTAAAACCGACCATCCGGCGGCAGAACTGAACAGCATTTTACTTAATGTACCAAATCCGGTTTGACTGTTTGATGTATTAAAATGATATTCATCAAATACAACGTTATTGTTTTCAGCCAGCGAAATAGCATAAGAAACAAGATTGACCGCAAGTACGGCATTATCATTTTTATCTATATGTCCATTCGCCAGAAAAGAACTGTCAGATAAAAGAATAATGCAGCCGGAGCCTAAACTGAATTTGATAATACGAGAGCCGATGTTATCAGATAGAAGAGTTTCTATCGAACTTTTATGCTGAGTAAAGTCGGGAATATCAGCTTTGATAACATTAGATGTCTCGAAGTAAATTTTCGATATGTCACGAGCCAAAGGAAGATTTGCATGCTGAGCAGGTATATCAGCGGCTGTATTTATAGGCGAATTTATTTTTCTTGCCGGATTCATGGACGAATTGGAGGATTGAGTAAATTGCTGCAAAAAGGGGTGCAGTCCTTTTGGTATATTTGTACAAATTAATACACCTCCTCCGGTTAACCATTCCCGTATATCTCTAATCTCGCCTTCATACATCGGTATAACAGGATTTAACAGGAACAGAACATCTATTTTGGAAAGTACCTTGCCAAGAAGAGCTTTTTGAGAACGTTCCACATGCATTCCGAGTTTCTCGAAAAGCGTATAGCAAACCAATACGCCGTCCACATTCGTAGAATCTGATGCTCGAATACCGGGCATACCGGGCTTGTCTTTCCCGATCAAATCTAAAAGAATAAATATGAACAGTATTCCTGCTGTAATTGCTCCGAGAATAGCCAAGATAAAATAATCACTCTTTTGTCTGTCTGGCGACACAGTTCTGTATATGCTCCATTAAAGAATTCATTTGGTTATATGTTTGATTATCACTGCGAAGGCTGCCGTAAATGTTTTGCTCGGATATGCATATGAATTTTCTGAAAGCATCCCTGCCTGTATAATCTGATGGATATTCCCTGATATAATCTCCGTTGGTTTTACTTTCATGGAAACTGACAATATTCACGGAATCAAGCCAATAGAGAAGAGCGGCCGATATTGTACTGACAGCTTCACGGAATGCGCCATTTCCTGCAAATTCCTGAGCCATTTTATACAGCTCAGTGAAAGATGTAATCTTTACTGATTTCGATGATATATTTCTTCCGGCATCGGAAGATACCGCAGCCGGTCGAATCAATAAAGTTATGGTATAAATAAAATGAATAAATATTGCTATTAGAGTAAGAATGCACCAGATAAGAATAATCCAGCAGACAACCGCGACCCAGCCGTGACTAAATTCGAGTTTTGGCAAATCCCACTTCGTTAATTTCTCAATTAACCATTGCTGAAAAGTTTTCCTGGGCGCAAAATCTTTTATCGAAAGAATCTGCCTGGTAAGTATTTTTATAGTGTCAGCATCGGCTCTGTTATATTGTACACTATCTGTATCTGCTGATTCGTTTGCGAAGAATATTGCAGGTGATAAAAATATTATTACGATAGCTGCTGATAGCAGAAATCTACATTTCAGAGTTGTTTGACGGTAATGTTTGGCCGACATTAGGTACACCTTGCCCGGAACCAATGCTGTTTGCGAGCATTACAAGGTCAAATCCTTCCTTGCGAATTCGTAAGTCATAATACAGTAAAATATAAGCTATAGCTCCGATAGGAACAATTAATATCTGTCCTGCCAGGCTAAACAACTGTGTTATAAAAGTTATCATCGTTAAATTATCAGCAAACAGAATGCCTCCAACTAAACCTCCAATGAAGTTAAAAGGTAAGGTTATTAAGAGGGAAATTAATAAAGCCAGAAAACCGACAGAAAATATTTTGCCAAGATTACCTGAAGCCAGAGCTTTACTGCGTGACATTCCTTTTGTTGCCCTGAGGTTTTCGATAATAATGGCAGGTGTTGTCAGCGACAGCCAGAGAGCAAATATTATTCCGGGAACAATTAAAAGAATGAATCCAAGGTAAACTATCAGTGCAACGAGGATGCCTGCACCGAGCAGAGATAAAAATTTAGGAAAGACATATCCATATGCCTGGCCGACAGTGAGCTCATTTCCTAAATATACTTCAGAAACACTTTTGGATAATGCTCCGCTGCAAAGAAGCTGGCCCAGCAGGCTTAAGATACCCACAATTATCATACCAATACCTCCGACAATAAATACCGCGGGATTGCTTCTGTTATTACGGTTATTTTCGAGGTTTGCCCGAAATGCTTCAGTATTGATGCTTTCAGGATTCTGCTCTGTAAGGGGATTAATTTGCCCGGAATAGCTCTCCTGGCGAACAGGCGCTTCCCTGCGTATTAAAGAACTGGATATTATTGACAGCAAGCCGATTGGGATCTGAATTATTGCCACAATAGTTATGAATCTTATGAAATTATCCTTATAGATTTTGAAAGTGACATCCAGAATTCTGCCTATCGACATTGGCTCAAAGTCATATGCTTGCATGATACATCTCCCTAAATTAGTAATATATATGAGTTCTGTAAAATTGAAGTTAGACATATATTGTATGAAGAAAATCGGTTTAAAAGATTTTCTTCATACAATCTGCTGCGTTGCCGTAACTTCTTATTAAAGAATACTTTAACTTCGTTGTTTAAGAAAGAAAAAATTAAACACAAGCAATTTTTTCTTTCTTAAAGTATGTCTAACTTCAATTTTGCAGAATCCTTTAGTAATATTTTTTTATTTCCCGATTATTGACAGACTAAATAGAGCATAATATTCAGTCATATCAATTTGTCAATAATTATCGCAAATGATCATGAAAAAAACGGAGAGGCCGGGATTCGAACCCGGGGTAGGGGTTTACCCCCTACAACGGTTTAGCAAACCGTCGCCTTAAGCCGCTCGGCCACCTC
>JAFGEF010000089.1 GCA_016931715.1 Sedimentisphaerales bacterium | reverse complement strand
CCTGTGAGCATAAACGCAGCGGCAGTAATTATAAGAGCCGCAACTGCCAACACACCCATGAGCGGCCAGACCCAGTCTTGTATCATCGTCAAAATCGAAGGCAATACTCCACGGTTGCCCGCCAGTACCACAATCAATGCGTAAAGCACCGCGACCATCGGCACGAAAAGCAGCATACCGAGAATATTGCTTTGCGAATCCGGCGCTATCTGCGCGACACCAACTCCGAGCGCTATGGCGGCGTCACCTTCAGGCTGAGCAGCGAGCGTTTCCTCGCCAATGCCGGCAGGGGCTGCTTCTTCCGGTTCTGCTGAAATGTCAGCTTCTTCGCCCGGGCCATGCTCAGCGGCTTCCGCAGAAGGCTCCTTGCTCTCATCGGTATATATTTCATCGAGTATTCCGCCAAGCGAGGTATCGTCAGCCTGAAGCGAAAGGTCGAGCAAGCCTGAGCCGCTCCCGAAACTGTCTAAGCTGACATCTTCTTCGGCTTCCTTGAGTCCTTCAGGGCCTGAATCGGCTTTTGTGCCGTCAAGGATAACAGTATCAGCCATCGTATCGTCAGTAAGTTCATATTCTTTATTGTCTGTCTGACCGAGAATGCTTGTTCCCTGTCCGGTCAGGGCGGTATCGCCGTCTGTGAGGTCATTATCCGTAGGAGGTGTGCCGGTTTCCTGGCCTAACAAAATATTATCTATATCTTCATCTGAAGGTGCAGATTCTTCAGTCTTTGGCTCTTCTGCGTTAAGCTCAATTTCTTCTTCGGGCACTTCGATTATTGCTGTTTCCGCGTCGAAATCCTGAAATTCTTCATGTTCGGCGGGCTTTTTTTCCGTTTCCGGCTCAAGTTCTGCTTCCAATGTCGGCTCCGGCTCAAGTTCGAGGGATTCTTCTGTTATATCTTCTCCGGCTGGTTCTTCAACTGCGGCTTCCTCGAAAGGCTCTTCGGTAAATACTTCCTCAGAAAGCTCTTCGGCAGTAAGTTCCGGCATTTCGAGTTCTTCTTCGGCAAGCTCGACAGGTTCTTCGACTTCGGAAGGTCCGGGAATCTCGACGTCCGGCATCAATGCTTCGACTTCTTCGACTTTAAAGAGCACATTCGGGCCGTCACGGAACTCTCGAAGCTGACCTTCTTTGACTAATTTTTTGACTTCATCTTTAGTCTTTTTGAGTTTCTCCGCCGCTTCTGATAATGAATAAAACATTCCTGCCATAATCACCTTTTCTCCAAAAAACTCAGAACCAGGTTCAAGATGGTTCCCAAGCTTCTATAAATGCAGTTTACATGTGATATTTTATCCTAATTTTCATTAATATGCAACTTTTTTTTAGTAAATCGGTTTTCCTTTTTTACTTTTACCCAAATTTTCTTGCATCTTTTTTGGCAAGACATTAAAATACCTCTTTTAAATTTATGATAATTTAATATATTGCGCAGCTTTTTGCAGCGAAGAGTTGCTTTGCAGTGTAGAAATCGCGCATATGAAAGGGTTTATATACAATATGCTAAAGAAGCAGGTAAAAACACAAATAGTAAGTGATTTCGAGACTCACAGTGGAGATACGGGTTCGCCGGAAGTACAGATTGCATTGTTGACCAGGCAGATAAACGAACTCACAGAGCATCTCAAAATTCACCGCAAGGATCATGCGTCCAGGCGAGGTTTGCTTAAAATGGTCGGTAACAGATCAGCATTGCTTAAATATGTGCACAATAAGGATGTTAAACGCTATAGGGATATAATAGTCCGATTAGGTTTAAGAAAATAATAACAGGATAGCGTAAAGCGAATAGCGTTTGTGGTTTGGTGTGTCTATAAATATCTAAACCATGAACGCTGTCCGCTTTACGCTAAATGCTAATTTGAGGTAGCTTATGTTTAAAGTATCAAGAGTCGAAAGACAAATTGGGGGTAGAACTCTATCAATTGAAACCGGAAAAATCGCGAAACAAGCCGATGGCGCTGTAATAGTTCAGTATGGCGAAACTGTCGTACTTGTCTCTGCCGTAGTAGCTCCGCCAAGAACGGATGATACGGATTTTTTCCCGCTGAGTGTTGAATATCGCGAGAAGCACAGCGCCGCAGGAAAGTTCCCGGGCGGTTTCATCAAACGTGAGGGGAGACCAAGCACAAAGGAAACACTTACATCACGTCAGATTGACAGGCCGATCAGGCCTTTGTTTCCTGATGGCTATTTTCAGGAAGTCCAGATTATTGCCAATGTTTTGAGTGCCGATCGTGAAAACGATCCTGACGTATTAGCTATGATTGGCGCAAGTGCCGCACTGACAATAAGCAAAATCCCGTTTCAGGGACCTATTGGCGCGTGCAGGTTAGGCAGAGTCAATGGTGAATTTATAATCAATCCTACGCACAAGCAGATAGAAGAAGCAGATTTGAACCTTCTTCTTGGCGGTCGCAGGGAAGCGATGAACATGATTGAAGTCGCAGCAAAAGAAGTGTCCGAGCAGGTTGTTGCTGACGCTATTGCAGTCGCGCAAAAGACTGTAGCTGAAGTTTGTGATTTGATTGAAGAGCTTCGTCATAAAGCGGGCGTTGAAAAAGAAATAATACTTACTGAAATTGATAAAGAACTTCAATCAAGAATTGAGTCTCAAATTTCAGATAAGCTGTATCAGTTAAAGCAGATTCCGGGCAAGCTGGATAGAAACAGGGCAGTTCAGGAGCTTTTTGAGCAGGTTATTAATAGTTATTGCCCTGGTACGAAAAAGCTTCTGGATATTAAAGAAGAATTTGATGAGACTATCGAAGAAGATGAGCATGGTGAGATTGCTCCGATAGACGATGAAATTAGATACGAAAAATCAATTATCAAGCGTATTCTTTCTGAAACAGAAGGCAAAGTTGTTAAAAAACTTCTGCTCGAAGGCAAAAGACCTGATGGCAGGGGATATACTGATATTCGACAGATAGATTGTGAAGTCGGAGTTTTACCCAGAAATCATGGTTCAGCTTTATTCACGCGCGGGGAAACGCAAGCCCTTGTCAGTGTTACGCTCGGCACGATTCGTGACGCACAGATTATCGATGGTTTGCTGGATGAATATGCACAGAGCTTTACACTGCATTATAATTTCCCGCCGTTCTCAGTTGGAGAAGTCAGACCTGTTCGAGGCGTAGGCCGCAGGGAAATCGGGCATGGCGCACTTGCAGAAAAGGCGCTTGAAGCTGTCAGGCCCGAGGATGAAAATTTTGCTTATACAATCAGAGTTGTTTCTGATATTACTGAGTCGAATGGTTCGAGTTCAATGGCTTCAGTTTGCGGCGGTACCCTTGCCCTAATGGATGCCGGCGTTCAAATCAAGAATCCGGTAGCTGGAATTTCAATCGGATTAATAAGCGATGATAACGGGCGTCACGAGCTGCTGACGGACATTGTCGGAGAAGAAGACCATTACGGCCTGATGGATTTCAAGGTCGCGGGAACCACTCAGGGTATTACCGCGATACAGCTTGATATTAAAGCTGAGGGACTGGATCACAGCATTATGGTCGAGGCTCTCGAAAGAGCAAAAGCGGCACGAATGGAAATACTCAAGAAGATGAGTTCTGTTATCAGTTCGCCAAGGTCAGAACTAAGTGTTTATGCACCGAAGTTAGTCAGTATTGAGATTGATCCTGAACTTATCGGTAAAGTAATCGGTCCCGGCGGCAAGATGATTAAGAGCATTCAGGAGCAGACAGATACAACAATCGAAGTCGAAGAGGACGGCACAATTTATATAAGCTGTCTTGGCGGCGATGGCCATCTCAAAGCCAGGGATATGATAGAGGCGCTTACGCAGCCGCCGCAGGTTGGAAAAATTTATGAAAATTCCAAAGTGGTATCTATCAAGGAGTTTGGAGCTTTTGTAGAAATTACTCCCGGTGTTGAAGGGCTGTGCCATATCAGTGAATTGAGCGAAGGTTTTGTTAAAAATGCTGAAGACGCCTGTAAGATCGGTGATTTGATTTCTGTAAAATTAATATCGATTGACGATCAGGGCAGATTGAAACTTTCTCGCAAGGCAGCTCTAAAAGATATGAAAAAAGCCAAAAAGGAAGAAAAGTCATAAAAAGTTAAAAGTAATCGTTATTAAAGTGAAATAAAGTTAAAAAGAAAATTCAATAACGACTTTAGACACTTTAGTCACTTTGAACTTTAGGCACTTATAATTCTTAATTGTATTATGGTCATGGCTGATGACAATATTCAGACTGGTAAAGAAAAGAATCTTGAACAGTTTGAGCAGTTGAGCAAACTGACTGGTCAGCTTGCTCATGAGATTAAAAATCCGCTTTCTACAATTAAGATTAATTTAAGGTTAGTCAGCGAAGAGCTTAACGATTTAAGTTTCGGTGGTTCATTTGAAACATCATCTGAAAAAGCAGAACGCAGCTTTGCAAGAGCGCTCAGGAAAATTTCCGTAGTTGAGAAAGAAACAGACAGACTGGAACAGATACTCGATGGTTTCCTTCGTTATCTCGACAGAACTGAACTGCAATTGAGTAATGTTGACCTTAACGAGCTTATAAGTGACATGATAGATTTTTATTTGCCTCAGGCTTCAAGTCACTCCATTACTATGCGGCAATCTTTGTCTAAAGAGCCGCTTGTATGCAGGCTGGATGCAGATATGATTAAGCAGGTAATTTTAAACCTGTTTATCAATGCCCAGCAGGCCATGAGCGGCGGGGGGGAATTAATCGTACGAACTTCCAGGCAGGGCGAGGATGCCGTTATTCAGATATGCGACACAGGCTGCGGAATAACAGCAAAAAATCTTACTCGTATATTTGATGCTTATTATTCATCCCAGCCTCAGGGCAGAGGGCTTGGATTGCCAATCGCAAAGAAGATTGTCGAGCAGCACAGCGGTATAATAACAGTCGAAAGTGAGCCTGGAAAAGGAACGGCATTTACAATAAAATTGCCGATGATTTTGAGGTAAAACATTGAGCCAGAAAACTGGAATAATACTTGTTGTTGATGATGAGCGTGAGCACGCGGACGGGATTGCAGAAGCCCTTGAGAAATTATGCGAAAAAGCAATCGCGGTCTATAACGGCAAAGACGCCCTGGAAATTCTGCACAGCAGAAGGATTGATATCGTTGTTACCGATTTGAAATTGAACAGTGAAATTGACGGCATTACCATTCTCACGGAAGCGAAAAAGGAGGATAGTCGGACTGAGGTAATTTTAATAACTGCCTATGCTACTATCGATACCTGCAAAGAAGCATTGAAGCTCGGCGCATATGATTATCTTGTCAAGCCGATTGATATAGGTCAGCTTCGTGCGCTTGTGGGTCAGGCCGGACAAAAGATTTCTTCGTCTCAGCCAAAGCAGGCGGAAAAATCGAAACAGGACAGGGATGTATTTTATTTCGAGGGAGTGCTTCCTCAAAGTCCCGCGATGAAAGGAATTTTCGAGGTTTTGCGAAGGGTAGCGCCAACCAATATTTCAGTTCTGATAGAAGGCAAGTCCGGCACAGGCAAAGAGCTTCTTGCCCGGGCGATTCATAATAACTCGAAGCGATGGAACAAGCCGTTCAGGCCAGTCAATTGTGCGGGTCTGACAGAGACATTGCTGGAAAGCGAACTCTTCGGTCATGCCAAAGGAGCATTTACCGGAGCCGCTGTTGACAGGAAAGGTCTGTTCGAGGTTGCCAATCAGGGTACGCTGTTCCTGGATGAAATTGGTGATATGACGCCCAATTCACAGGCAAAGCTGCTTCGTGTGCTTGAAGATGGAATCGTTGTTCCGGTCGGCTCAACAAAACCTATAAGTGTGGATGTTCGTATTATAAGTGCAACGAATCAGAATTTGCCTGAACTAATAGACCAGAAACAATTCAGGCAGGACTTATATTTCCGGATAAAAGGAGTTAATATTTCTTTGCCGTCTCTGCGTGACAGGTCCGAAGATATTCAATCGCTCATCAGTTACTTTATCAAAGAAGCATCTGACGAGGTCGGCTCGAAAGTTACAGGCATTACAGAATCAGCGGCATCGGTTCTTGTAAAATATGACTGGCCCGGCAATATCCGTCAGCTTAAAAACTGCATAAGAACTATGGTGGTGATGTGCGATCGGGAGAAGCTTGATGTTATTGATATTCCTCCCGAAATTGCAAAAAGGCCTCAATTAGCCGCTCCTCGTGAGGTATCGGGTGCGACAAGCGATGCAGGGGTGTCTCTGAATGAGCTGGAAAAACAGGCTATTGCAGAAACTCTGGCTAAAACAAATGGAAACCGTGAGAAAGCCGCTAAAATACTCGGCATCGGCGAGAGAACCCTTTATCGCAAAATTAAAGACTATAATCTGTAGCAGCAGACAGTTGCAGTTTCTCACACAAAGATTTTAACTGTACTTTTGCAAAACTCTTCATATTTATTCTGATGTTTCGCTTTTTTCCTGTCTCCATGAAGGCATTTGTTCCGGAGTGACATTTTTCCAGAGTCCTTTTTTGCTGCTTCTTGCATGTGATTCGAGCTGCTTATATTTATTATAGAAACTGTGTCTGAATTTTGTATATGCGTAAGCATATCCCTCGCTGAGGATGATTTCGTTCAGAAAAATACCGTCCTGCAGACGAATATAAGCCAGGAGCCTGCCATATTTATCTCTGGTATCGTTTCCTTCGTCAAGATATACAGTTACTTCTTTGCCCTGTGCGGTTCTTTTGACAAAATCAGAAGCTTCAGCGCCGAAATACATTGGACCGGGTTCAGAGTATATTTCCGGAGTGTCAATCCCAATCAGTCTTATTCGTGTATATCTGTCTTTCTTGTCAGGACAATCTATATCGAGTGTATCACCATCGACTACGTGTGTGATAGTGAAGGTATGAGAGTGATATTTCTCGAAGTCTAAGCTTTCTCTTTGTGTTTCAGATACAAACCAGACCTGCTTGAAAGCGCCTTTGTCCAGGAATGTCAGCAATGCAAGGAAAAGCAAGCATACAATAAAAATGAACCTTTGTTTGCGTTTGCTCAGAGCATATTTTATTGTGATTTTATTTGCTCTTTTTCGCATTGCCTTGCCATAGAAAGAGAAGCAGCAGCTTAAAGCTTAAAGTGCCTAAAGTGCTGAAATTATAATAAATAACTTTAGTTCACTTTAGACGCTTTAGTTCACTTCAGTCACTTTATTACGAATTTTTATTGCGGAGCTTGGCGGGCCTGTCCAGCTCGAAAGCCATGCAAACGGCTTCAAGAGCTTTTTCAGCCTGGTCTTTATCGACAGCGCAACTGATTCTGATTTCACTTGTTGTAATTGAATCGATATTAACTTTCGCATCAGCCAAAGCTCCGAACATCTTTTCGGCAACGCCGTAGTGCGTTCTCATTCCAACACCGACCACTGAAACCTCGGCAATGTCTTCTCGAATGAATATATTTTCGAAGTTGACTTCGTTTTTAATTTCCTCAATTGCCTGCTTTGCACTTTCCAGATCTGAGACATTTATCATAAATGACAAATTTGCCTTATCCGGATTGACTTCAGTTTGAATGATATCGTTTACGACCACCTTATGTTTTGCAAGATGTGCGAATACTTTTGCTGCATTGCCCGGGACATTTTCGATACCGAGCAGTCCTATTTTTGCCAAATCTTTCTGAATTGTTGCGCCTGATACTAATAAGCCTTCCATTTGCGGCACCTCGTGAATAATTAAAGTCCCATCTACTTGTTCACTACTGCTTCTTACATGAATTGTGACATCATATTTTTTACCGAATTCGACAGCTCTCGGGTGCATAACTCCTGCGCCTAAGCTTGCCATTTCGAGCATTTCATCATAGCTGATTTGGTCTAATTTAACGGCTTTTTTGAATATTCGCGGGTCGGATGTATAAACACCATCTACATCGGTATAAATTTCACATTCTTTAGCGCCGAGCGCAGCGGCTAAAGCCACCGCGGTTGTATCGGACCCGCCACGACCGAGAGTAGTTATGTTTTCATTTTCATCAATACCCTGGAATCCGGCTACAACGACTATTTTCCCCTCGTTGAGCTGTTTATGAATTCGCTCGGCATCGATGCTTTTGATTCGTGCTTTCGTATGAACACTGTCTGTGAGCATACGGATTTGAGCTCCGGTGAAGCTTATGGCTTTATAGCCCATAGAATCGAGAGCCATGGCAAGCAGTGATACCGATTGGATTTCACCAGTGCTGAGGAGCTGGTCCATCTCGCGTTTCGGAGGATTTGGATTCAGCTCATATGCATCGGCTACGAGCACGTCTGTTTGCTGTCCTCGCGCGGAAGCAACAATAACAACTCCGAAGCCTTTTTTAGCTGCTTCAATCGCACGTTTGGCAGCCCGGCGCATCTTTTCGGCATTCTCTACCGATGTCCCGCCAAATTTTTGTACAAGTATTTTCATAGTCTTTCCGATAAAAAAATGTTTTTATATGTTAATTTGATTAATTTGTCAAGATATTAGCTTTTAAGAAAATATTCCATCAATTCAAAACCGTTTTCAATTTTGAAGCCTGCCTTAGCGGCATTTGATTCTCCGAACCCCGTTTTCAGAATGCCTTTGATATCGTATCCTGCCATAGCAAACGGGACAGGTTCGGGCGAATGTGAGCAGCTTTGAACGGGCGTAGGATGGTCCGGCAATACAAGTATTCGCCATTTGTCATAATTTTGAATCGCCTTAAAAACAGGCCCGACGACAAACTTATCAATCTGCTCGATAGTTTTCTTTTTCAACTGTGCGTTGCCGCTATGAGCCGCTTCGTCGGGAGCTTCTACATGAACAAAGACGATATCGTATTTTTCAAATGCCTCTATTGCCGCTTTTCCCTTGCCTTCATAATTCGTATCGATAAAACCGGTCGCGCCAGGTACGTTAATCAGGTCGAAGCCGATAAGCTTTGATAATCCTTTTGCCAGATCAACGCCGGTAATTGTGGCTCCTTTAAGTCCGAACCTTTTCTCGAAGCTTTCCATCTGTGCTCTTTTGCCATGACCCCAGAGCCAGATTGAGCTGACCTGATTTTCACCTAAGTCTTTTCTGACGCGGTTTATATCGTGATTTGCAAAAAACTGCTGCGAACGCGCCATTAAATCTATCAGCAAATTTGCGCCTTTTCCGCGAGGCAGAATCTTTTCAACTTCGGTTCCTATATAGTCATGAGGCGGATATGTCTGCACGTCAAAATCCGTGTTTTTGAAAACAAGCAGGTGTCTGTAGCTTATGCCCGTATGAAAACGCATTTTTTCGGAACCAAGCCGGCTGTCTATGTCTTTTATCAGTTTTTCCGCTTCAGGCGTGGAAATATGACCCGCGCTGTGGTCAGCCATCTTATTGTCAGCAATAGTAACAAGATTGCACCTGAAAACCCAGTCGTTAATCCCGAGTTGGATATTTCGTGCTGCGGCTTCAATTGGAGCCCGGCCGGTATAATATCGTTTCGGATCATAACCCAGCAGAGACATTTGAGCCACGTCGCTTCCGGCTTCCAGTCCTTCGGGAACCGTGCGAACGAGACCCTGTCTGCCGATTCTGCTGATTTCATCCATATTGGGTGTTTCCGCCGCTTCGAGAGGGGTTTTGCCGTTAAAAATATCGAGAGGCACATCCGCCGCTCCGTCCGGAACTATTATCGCGTATTTCGCCACTAATCCTTATCCTCCGGAATGTCCACAATTCTTATACAGAAAGGTTTTCCTCGCACGCTGTCAAGCTTTTCCATATCTTCCAGCGCTGCCGTAATACTTTTTTGAAGTGTGGGATGAGTTACAATTACTACCGGTACAGTATTATCCGGCCCGATTTCTTCGTGCTGCAATGCACCGGAAATGCTTATGTTATGTTCAGCCAGAACCTTGCTCCACTGAGCAATTACACCAGGCCTGTCTTTGCACATTATCCTGATGTAGAACCTGCAGATGAGATTATCAATGGTTTCTATCTTAATGGCGTTTTCATTCTTCTTCCGTACAGCCAGGTTAAAAAATGTAGTTTTTGAATTTCCGAGAGCCACATCGATAATATCCGCTACAACTGCGCTTGCAGTCGGCATCATTCCGGCGCCTCTGCCGTAAAACATTACCTGTCCTGTCGCACTGCCGAACAGACTTATCGCATTAAATGGACCTCCCACTCGCGCAAGATGATTATCTTTGGAAATGAAAGAAGGATGCACTCGAAGCGATATTGTGTCGCGGGCATCTTGCCCGCGCATTGAATTGACCGAGTGCGAGACGCCCTCTTGTGTCGCGGGCATCTTGCCCGCGTATTGATTAACCGAGGGCGAGACGCCCTCGACACAACGAGTTGCTATTGCCAGCAGCTTCAGGCAATAGCCCATCTCACTGCCGTACTGGATATCAAATTTTGAAATAGATTCAATACCTTCACAATAAATATCATCAATGGTAATTTCGTATCCGAAAGCGATGGAAGAAAGGATCGCCAGTTTATGTGCGCTGTCGCTGCCGCTTATGTCTAAAGTCGGATTGGGTTCTGCATAGCCTTTTTTCTGTGCCTGCGCCAGAGCGTCGGAGAACTCCTCATCATATGCGGTCATGCTCGAAAGAATGTAATTGCAGGTGCCGTTCACAATGCCGTATATTCCACTGATATTATTTGCCGTTAATCCGCTCCGAATTGATGAAATAAGCGGAATTCCCCCGGCACAGCTCGCTTCAAAAGCAATACACCTGCCATTTTGTTTGGCGATATTATAGAGTTCGCTCCCGTGTTCGGCTAATAATGCCTTATTTGCGGTTACTACGTCTTTGCCTGCCTGAAGCATTTTTATTTGAACCTGTTTTGCGACTGTTGTTCCGCCTATCAATTCTATGCCGATTTCTATGCTCTTATCGCCCAGAAGCCTGTTCAGGTCATTTGTAAGGATGCCTTCCGGCAGTTTGACCGGGCGCTCGGTGGTTGTATCTATATCGACTACACAAGCCAGAACAGGACGGATTCCGATCCTTGCTGCTATCGAATCAGCATCTTCAAGAATCAGCTTTGCTACGCCGCTGCCGATTGTACCGAATCCCACCAGACCTACTTTTACAATTCGTTCGTTCATAAATACTTTCATTCAATTAAAAGTGCCTAAAACAGGAATTTAACCCTAAAATTTCGTTTAGGTCAAGCAAAAACCGGCAAAACAGCAGATTAGGATTAACTACAGTTTGTTTTCGCTCATTTTCGTTCACTTTAAACGTTTGTTTTTTGTGGATTTTTGGGGCTTTCTGGTTTAATGTATTACGATAATCACAAAAACCTTTAATTAGGAGCAGTATTAGAAGATGTGTGAAAATAAGGGCATTTATAAATATAACGAAATAGAAAAGAAATGGCAGGAGTTTTGGGAAAATACCAGAACTTTTAAAGCGGCGGATTGTGATAATTCAAGACCAAAATATTATGTTCTTGATATGTTTCCATATCCGTCCGGGCAGGGTCTGCATGTCGGACACCCGGAAGGTTACACCGCGAGCGATATAACAGCTCGATACAAACGAATGAAGGGATTTAACGTGCTTCATCCTATGGGCTGGGATGCGTTCGGCTTGCCCGCGGAGCAGTACGCAATCCAGACAGGAACTGCGCCTGCTGAAACGACAAGGAAGAATATTGATAATATTCGCAGGCAAATCAAATCGCTTGGTTTCAGCTATGACTGGGCTCGCGAAGTAAATACGACTAATCCGAATTACTATAAATGGACACAATGGATATTTCTGAAGATGTTCAACAGTTTTTTCGATGAAAGCGAGCAAAAAGCCAAACCCATTGAGCAGCTCCGGATTCCCGAAGGATTGAACGAGAAGGAGAAACGCCAATACATCGACGATCATCGTCTTGCTTATGAAGCCGAGGTTGCGGTGAA
The DNA here is from genome assembly GCA_016931715.1 of Sedimentisphaerales bacterium. GTDB lineage: Bacteria > Planctomycetota > Phycisphaerae > Sedimentisphaerales > Anaerobacaceae > JAFGPS01. Next base: position 63,095 of record JAFGEF010000089.1, on the reverse strand, counting down.
CTGGTGTCCGGCTCTCGGAACTGTCCTTGCGAACGAGGAAGTAGTAGGGGGATTGAGCGAGCGTGGCGGCCATCCGGTTTTTCGCAAACCTATGCGCCAGTGGATGCTTAAAATAACTGAATACGCCGAAAGACTTATAGACGATTTGGCTGAAGTTGACTGGCCGGAATCGATAAAGAAGCTGCAGCAGGACTGGATTGGCAAGAGCATCGGTGCGGACGTGGATTTTAAAGTCGATGGATTCGATGAAATAATCCGGGTGTTCACTACCCGGCCGGATACTTTGTTCGGCGCTACTTATATGGTAATGGCTCCGGAGCATAGGCTTGTCGATATTCTGACAAGTCCTGACAGGAAAGAAGCTGTAAAGAAATATCGTGAGGAGGCCGCACGCAAAAGCGATCTTGACCGTACCGATTTGGCGAAGGAAAAGACAGGCGAATTTATCGGCGCTTATGCGATAAATCCCGTGAACAATAAGAAGATTCCAATCTGGATAAGCGATTATGTTCTGATAAGCTACGGGACAGGCGCGATTATGGCCGTACCGGCGCATGATGACCGCGATTATGAATTCGCGACAAAATATAACTTGACGATAATTCAGGTAGTACAGCCTGAAGACAAAGAACAATCGGAATTGGTCAAGCAGGGGAAGTTGTGTTTTATTGGTGACGGCATTGCGATTAACAGCGGCCAATTTAACGGAATTAGAACTCCCGAATTTAAAGAGAAAATAACGAACTGGCTCGAACAGACCGGCCAGGGTAAAAAAGCCATCAATTATAAGCTGCGAGACTGGCTTTTCAGCAGGCAGCGATACTGGGGCGAGCCTTTCCCGATAGTTCATACAGAAGATGGCAGAGTCGCAAGTCTTTCTGAAGAAGATTTGCCTCTCGAATTGCCGAAGGTCGCGGATTACAAACCATCCGGAAATGGCGAGCCTCCTTTGGCGAAAGTGACTGACTGGGTGAATGTCACTTTACCCGATGGAACAAAAGCCAGACGCGAGACAAACACAATGCCTCAGTGGGCGGGAAGCTGCTGGTATTATCTGCGCTATCTTGACCCGGACAACAGCAAAGAGGGCTGGAATCCGGATAAGGAAAAATACTGGATGCCTGTCGATTTATATATAGGCGGAGCGGAGCACGCGGTGCTGCATTTATTATACTCAAGGTTCTGGCACAAATTCCTTTATGACATGGGATATGTTACGACGAAAGAGCCGTTCAAAAAGCTTGTCAATCAGGGAATGATTCTTGGCGAGGACGGCCAGAAGATGAGCAAGTCACGCGGCAACGTGGTAAATCCCGATAAGGTTATTACCGATTACGGCGCCGATTCGATGCGGCTTTATGAAATGTTTATGGGGCCGCTCGAAGCGATTAAGCCCTGGAGCATGCAGGGCGTGGAAGGCGTACATCGTTTTCTGCAAAAACTGTGGCGTCTGGTAATAGACAAGGAAACAGGCGGACTTAATCAAACCGTAAAAGATATTCAAGCAAATGAAGAAACGCTCAGACTGCTGAATCAGACAATAAAAAAAGTCGGTGACGATATCGAGAGTTTCGGTTTCAATACTGCGATAAGCGCAATGATGATTCTTGTAAATCATTTGTCAAAGCTTGATGCTGTGCCGAAAAGTTCAGTTGAAAAAGTTGTGCTGATTTTGTCACCGTTTGCGCCGCATATCGCCGAGGAATTGTGGCAGAAGCTCGGGCATAATGATAGTTTAGCTTACGAAAGCTGGCCCGAATACGATAAAGAGCTTATTAAGGAAAAAGAAATCGAGCTTGCCATTCAGGTCAACGGCAAAATAAAAGACAAAATAGTCGTACCTGCTGATGCAGATGAAGAACAGATAAAGCAGAAAGTCCTGGGCAATGACAAGGTCATCGCCGCACTGGCAGGTAAAACACCGAAAAAAGTTATAGTCATCAAATCGCGTTTAGTGAATATTGTTGTATAGATGTATACTGAAATCGAAGCAAAATTAAAAGTCGAATCGCTCAAGGAAGTCGAAGACAGGCTCAGAGGGCTTGGCGCAGAGTTTGCCGGCGAACAATTGCAGGAAGATATTTTATTTGACGATGCGGCTGGAACTATGGCAAATAATGACAGTTGTCTTCGATTACGCAAGCAGGTTATGAGCGGCGGGACAAAATATATATTATCTTATAAGGGAGCGAAAGAAAAAAGCTGTTTCAAGAAAAGACGTGAGATTGAAATCGAAGTAAACAGTGGTGATTCTGCAAAAGAGCTTTTATCAGCCCTGGGTTATGAGAAAAAATTAACGGTTGAAAAAAAACGCAGCCTGTGGCGTTTTAAAGGATGTGAAGTCGCTTTGGACCAGTTGAAGCTGCTTGGTGATTTTATCGAGATAGAAGGTTTCGATGAAAAGGTAATAGATGATGTTCAGAAATGCTTAGGTCTGGAAAGTATAAGACATATCCCGAAAAGCTATGCATCTTTGATTGCAGAGAAAATTCGAGAAGACGAAAAATGAACGGAAGCATATAAGTTATGAAACCATGTGATGGTTATATCGAATATATAGTAAATCCGAAATCCGGAGCGACCAGCGGCAAATTAGTCTGGAGCAGGTTCGAGGAATACCTTAAGAAAAAAAAATATGAGATAAGAAATAATCTCACAAGATCGCTCAGTCATGCTTGTGAACTGGCGACCGAAGCTGCGAAGGATTCTGATTGTGCGATGGTTATTGCCATAGGCGGCGATGGGACGATACGCGAAGTCGCGCATGGTCTCGAAGGAAGCAGCAAACCTCTGCTGATATTGCCGGGCGGCACCGAAAATCTTCTTGCAAATGAATTGGGTTTCGATGGCAAATTAAAAAACATCATAAGGACATTCGAGGCTCAATACATAAGGCCTCTCGATTTGGGCAATATAAACGGCAGATGTTTTACTTCTATCGCGGGCTTCGGATACGATGGTGAAGTAGTTAAGATGGTGAGCGCACAGCGTTCGGGACACATCGATCATTATGATTATTTCTGGCCTATCTGGCGAAGTTTCTGGAACTACAGGTTCGACCCGATGAAAGTTACGATTGACGGCGAAGATATTTTCGAAGGTCGTGGACTTGTTTTCGTGGGAAATATTTCACGCTATGCCATCGGTCTGCAAATACTGCATAATGCAAATTACAGCGATGGATTGCTGGATATCTGCATATACAAATGCGCATCACAAAGTCACCTTGTCAAACATTCGCTTATGACGATTGTTAAACATCATTCCAACTGCAGAGATGTTATTTATCGTCAGGGCAAAAAAATATCCATCATTTCAGACACAGATAGAATAAGGACTGAGATAGATGGCGACCCGGGACCGTCTTTGCCTGCGGCAATAAATGTGATACCGAATGCGGTTCAATGTATAGTTCCTGAAAACGCAAAGCCTGCCGGAATAAGAACAAGGATTAAAAGAGCAATAGGATAAACATTAGACGATTTATTAGAAAGGAATATTTAACGTGGACTTCAAGATTGGTAATGTTGAAATTGGGATGAATACGCCTTTTTTTGTAATGGCCGGCCCATGTGTTATCGAAAGTCTCGAATACTGTATCGAGATAGGCAGCAGGCTTGTGTCCATCAGCCGCAATACAAATGTCGGGATTATTTTCAAAGCAAGTTTCGATAAAGCAAATCGTTCCAGTATAGAAAGTTTTCGCGGGCCGGGTATGGATGAGGGACTCAGAATTTTGGATGCGGTTCGCAAAAAAACGAAGCTGCCAGTGATGACCGATGTCCATGAACCATCTCAGGCTGTAAAGGTGGGTGAGGTCGTTGATTGTCTCCAGGTTCCTGCTTTTTTATGCAGGCAGACTGATTTACTTTGTGCGTGCGCGGAAACCGGTAAGCCTGTAAATGTGAAAAAGGGACAGTTTCTTTCTCCCGGCGAGATGAAGAATGTCGTGGAGAAGATTCGAGCCTGCAATAATGACAAGATTATGCTGACTGAGCGCGGTACTTTTTTCGGATATAATCGTCTCGTTAATGATATGGCTTCCATCGAATCGATGAAACAGTTCGATTGCCCTGTGATTTTCGATGCGACTCACAGCACACAGCAGCCTGGCGGACTTGGTAATGCAAGCGCAGGAAGAAGAGAACTGGCTCCGATACTTGCACGAGCCGCTGTAGCAGCCGGAGCCAACGGCCTTTTTGTTGAAGTGCATACTAATCCTGACAAAGCAAAATCGGATGCTGCCTGTGTCATGCCGATAGACTGGCTTGAAAATCTGCTGGTAGTATGTAAGGGAATATTCGAGCTTGTAAGAAAATAAATATTTACGTTAGGAATAAGAGTTTTGCAAAAGTTCAGTTAGGAAAATATTTTGACTATTGGAAAAAAATATTTATATGGTCCCGTACCTTCAAGAAGACTTGGCAGAAGTCTGGGAGTTGATATTGTTCCTGTCAAAGTCTGTACGCTGGATTGTATATATTGCCAGATTGGCAGGACGACAAAAAAGACAATTGAACGTGCTGCATATGTACCGGTTGAACCAATTATATCTGAAATATCAGATGCTATTTCAAAAAATCTGGAAGCTGATTATATTACTCTTGCCGGTTCTGGTGAGCCGACTCTTAATTCACAACTCGGCATAATAATAGAGAAAATAAAAAAAATCACAAAGATTCCTGTCGCAATAGTAACAAACGGAACTTTGTTTTACATGCCCGATGTTCGTGCCGAGTGCGCTATGGCTGATGTTGTTTTGCCTTCTCTTGATGCCGGTGATGATGAGACTTTTCAAAGAATTAATCGCCCGTACCCCGATATTAACATTGAAAAGCTGATTTCCGGATTGTGTGACTTCCGTAAGGAATATAAAGGACAGATTTGGCTCGAGGTTTTTCTAATCGAATCGATCAATTCCAGACCTGAGCAAATCGCGAAAATCAATACTGCTATCAAACGAATACGTCCTGACAAGGTTCAGCTCAACACCGCTGTCAGGCCGACCGCCGAGGAATACGTTAGGAAACTGGATGCTGCAAAACTCAATGATATTGCTGCTCAAATAGGAACGAACTGTGAAGTAATAGCTGATTTCTCACAGAGACAAACTTCTGAAAACAAATACAAACAGGCATTGAAACAGGATAAAAAAATAGCAGAAACCCTGTTTTCAATGCTGAAACGCAGGCCTTGTTCGCTTGATGATATATGCTCATCGATGAACCTGCACGGAAATGAAGCTATAAAGTATATAAGCAGTCTTATCGAGCAGGGGCGTATTCAATCCGAAAATGTTGACGGAACTATCTATTTCAAACCGCTATAAATCATATTCTTCCTGCCTATGACATGAGGCACGAATCAGCATACAATATTTCATGCAAATGCAGACAAAGGTGAAAAAGCGAGATATTTCAAGGTAAGAATTTTTTTGTTTATACGAAAAAATACTGAATATAATCCTTAAATTTTATATTTATAGAATCATATTTTGTAAAGCAAAAACCTATATTGGCCGATAAAAGCTTAATGACTTTTCAAGAAGTGTCGTTATTATCGAAAGTTATTTTTGAAGTGATTTGAAATGGAAAATATAAAGAGACAACTGGTTTTAAATAAAGGTTCTGAGAAGTTCATATTCCGTTATGAAGACGGCTGCGAAGATGAGCTGCTCGATGCCATCATTCTCCAGGCAAAAGACAAGCGAACAAGCTTCGACTGGTTCGATGCCGCAGTACTCAGTTTCAAGCTCACTCAACTGCTCATTTGTCAGGCGGATGAGCTTCTGGGCGGACAAAAAGATACTCAATTGAATTTCAACTAATATGACAGTTAATAATAGAAATTTTAGTGATAACGTGAAACAATAAACCAAAAACTCTCGTATATATAGATAGGGACATTATGGAAGAAAGCACAATCATCAACGAATTTTTGGATTACCTGAAATTTGAAAGACGCTTTTCAGAACATACAGCCAAATGCTACGGCGCCGACCTGATTCAGTTCGGTGATTTTGTCAACGGCACACCTGGTGATGGAAATCATGAACATAACTCCATTTCGTTTGCTCATCACGAGCACGATAATGGTCAGGCGACCGCGTTAGCAACACATGTCGATATTAACAGGATTATGATGTCTATAGATACTGACACTGTACGGTCATATCTGTCTCATCTGAATGAAAAAGAATATTCCAAAGCAACAGTGGCACGAAAGCTGGCGACGCTGCGAAGCTTTTATAAATTCCTCGTAAAGAGAAATTATATCAGCTCGAATCCAATCATCGCCGTAAGGACACCGAAGCAGGACAAGAAGCTGCCGCGTTTCCTTGAATATGAAGAGGTAAAACGTCTGCTGGAAACCCCGCCTGTGAATACATGGCTTGGTGCAAGAGACAAGGCGATTATGGAAACCCTCTACAGTACCGGTGTAAGAGTAAGCGAGCTTGTCGCTTTGAATATGGAAGACATCGACTTCCTTGGCGAGGTAATTCATGTAAGAGGCAAAGGCAAAAAAGAAAGAATCGCTCCTATCGGCACTTCCGCTTTGCAGACTATTCAGCATTACATGGAATATCGAAACAAAAGAGCGCAGAACAACAGCAATTTCGATGCGAAAGTTCTGTTCGTCAATAAGCATGGCAAAAGACTCAGCACACGCAGCGTAAGGCGAAAGATGGACAAGTACCTGAAGATGGCAGGTCTCGATCCGGCTATCAGCCCACACACACTGCGTCACAGCTTTGCTACACACATGCTTAATAACGGAGCCGACCTGAGAAGTGTTCAGGAACTTCTCGGACATCAGTCACTTTCGACGACGCAGGTTTATACGCATCTTACGACAGCAAGATTAAAAGAGGTTTATGATAACGCTCATCCCCGGAATGATGAGCATAATCCGAATCCTCTTAAAAATTAAAAAAACAATATAATAAATCCTCGTTTTAGTCGGGGATTTTTTTTGCGCCTAAAAATATGGGCGGCTGATACCCATGAAAATGAAAGAAACAAGATTCATTTTTTTATTTTGACAAATAGCTTAAGTGAAGTATATATTTCCTTAATAGTTGCATGCTGTTTTATTAATCATGAAGAGTGTATTCAGAAAGAGGTTTTTTAAATAACGTTTTATGAAAAGAAAGGGGAGATTAAAATGACGAAGAAAGTTATTAACGCGAGATTGATTACTGTTTTGGCTGCATTGACTTTAATGATGTTTAGCAGCGGCTGTCAACAGGATAAGATTAATGGTCTGAACGCTGAGCTTGCAAAAACTGCAGAAGAGCGAGACAATCTGAAATCCCGGATAAATGATATTACAGCCGCTCATGAACAGCTACAGCAGCAATACGAAAAGCTTGTCGCAGAACAGAAAAAATTTCAGGAACAGATTACCGAACTTACTAATTCCCGTGATACAGTACAAAAGCAGCTTGAGAAACTTACCGTGGTAAGCGATAACATGAAAGGTGTGATTTCAGTACTTACAGAGAGTCGTGATACGGCTATCGATGTGGCAAAAAAATCACAGGACCAGCTTAAAGAGATTGCAGCTCAGTTGCAGACGGAAACCAAGAAGGTGCTTGATTTGCAGGAGCAGCTTAAAAATGTACAGGATGCCTTTAAGGAGTTCCAGGAAAAAATCAAGCTGTAAGTCTTTTGATGAAAAAAAATATCAGTCACTGGTGATTCCAACAGTTTATAACTATTTGCACAAGCGATATGAGTCCAGCCAGATTGTCACGATAAATAATGATTTTTGTATAAAATTACTAAAGCGTTTAAAATAAACTATCACAAGTATGTGACTATCGACCTTACAAATAATCTGCACTGCTTATTCTATACTTTTGTTTCAACTCCAAATTAGTTGTTACCGTCCCAAAGTTTGGGGAATAAATTGATTGAATAAATGCGTTTATCGCATTATGGCTGCCAGCACAAAAAACAAATGAAGCCTGAATTACCAAGTCCGTTGTGCTGTCAACAAAAAAAGCGATAAACGCAATTTCGCATCATGAAAAATATATTCTTTATTGTGTTAACCCAAACCTTGGGGCGTTAATAAGAATATAGCGCATAAACAGCATTGGAATTACCAACTATTTTGGATTTGATCCTATTTTATGGAATCCATGATTTCTTTGCCGAGAGCCATGCATTCGTCTCTTTTGAGGTTATCGTAATCCTGGAACGATGCCATCATTTTAGCGTTTTCCGGCTCCATGAGGGATTTTGTTATTCTTCCTCGCAAGACTTTCGCCGGTACTTTCGTGACTTCGCACATCTTAGCCAGATGGTCGTCGATATATTGTTTTGTCAATTCAGGAGTAATCGGATTTCCCATGTTGCCGCATACTGCGAAAAGGCCGCGTACTTTTCCCTTGAGTACTCCCTTGTTTTGCTGAATGAAATCCTGTAATTCTTTGGATGTTGCGAAGCTGCGGATTGAGCCTCCTATAATTATATGCTCATATCCTTTAAGGTCGGGTTTCTCACGGATGTCGAATACATCAGCGATTCCGCCCATACCTTCGGAAATCCACACCGCCGCGTCGCGCGAGCTGCCGCACCATGTACTGTAAATTACCGCAATTTTTTTATCAGATTTTACAGGGTAATACTCCAATGCCTGTGTATTTTTAGTTAATGTCAGCGCACCGACTCCAGCGAATCCCAATTGTAAAAAACTCCGCCTTTTCATAATTTTCCTTTCATTTTATATTTTGAAATAACACCTACATTGCTTCATTCAACGACAATTTTATATTATAACTTATTATTTTTAAAAGTTAAACAAAAAAATGCCCGGTACATATCAAGCACCGGGCACCTGTATTTTTCTACTGCATATATTTTATTTCAAGCTGCAGGTATATCATTTTCCTGCAATTGCAGTTCTAATCGAATAAAGTGAACTTCTTGCGCCGATGTACAGAGTGCGCTTGTCAGTTCCGCCGAATGTGAGACTTCCCGGACGCTCTGGTATTTCAAGAATGCCAATTTGCTCGCCATCGCTGTTGTAGATATAAACCTGGTCGCTTGCGATATAAACGTTACCTGCTGAATCTTCGATGGCTGACATGCCGCCTCGTTCTACAAAAACGCAGTGTTTAAGAGTTTCATTTCCGAGAAGTTCTGCACGGTATGTTTTGCCGTCATCTTCACAGGCTACATAGAATTTATCACCGGGAGCAAACGCTTTGATATTGGCGCTTTGCGGAAGCGGGCGCCATGTCCCGCCTGCCTTGATTGCAGTTTTGGTTCCCGGAGCATAATAATATGCGCGAGGGGCATTCTCGATAATAGTAGCAACTGCCGTATTACTCATACCACTATATACATAGTTGCGATTTTCCATAAGGTCATCCAGTACCGACATCATGTTATGTATTCCAAGAGGAATCATCAGTTTTGTGTCAAACAGCGCATCAGGTGCTCCATTCACCACCTGTGGAGTTGCTCCATTTTGAGATAAATCCAGGCTGTAAACCGGACATCCGCTTGTGCTTCCTCGACCAATCATTAAGAGTGTCGATGGTTCCACGAACGCCATAACCTGAGTCATGTCCGGGGTTTGGGCAATCTGTTCTGCCTGCTTATTGGCTTCGTTCCACCTATAAATATTTTTATTATAGTCATCGGAGAAAAACAGAGTTCCTTTTGTATCTGTTGTTAAACTCGTGGAATTAGTGTATCCGGTTGCCAGTTTTTCCACTTTAGTACCCGTTTGGAATAATCCCTGCGGCAATGGAAGTGGTTCGGGAGCTTTCATGTCTTTATTCACAACGAAATTTGTAAAGAAATGCTGACGAGCTTCCACGCCGCTATCTTCCGCAAATACTGCTGTATCGAATGCAAGCCTGGTTTGAGCGAATACTTTCATATTCTCAAATCTGATATTGTCAGAATTACGAATTATCATGCCGTATTTAGCCGGCAGTGTACAACGTGAAACACGATACATATATGTATTCGCGAACAGGATGTTTTTACAATTATCCATGTGCATTGAGTTTGCTTCATGTCCTGCGGGATTTTCTTCTTCGGTCTGTAAGGCATAGAACTCCCAGTTTTCGACATTTTGCAGTACAAGCTCTACACGGTAATGGTGTTCGACCGACATCTGATAAATCTTGCCTTTTGTCGAAGTATTTGTAATGACCAGTCCTTCACTCGAACTTGTTCCGTGCGGCCAATTACCTCTGAATATTCCACCACCGCCATCAGTAATCATAAGGTCAGGATTGCGGAAGGTTGTATCTGTATTAGCGGTTCCACCTCTACCGCCACGACCGCCGCCACCGCCGCCGCCAAATGATACATCATCCAGCAATGATTCGGGACTTGCCATCCAAAGAACACCGGCAAATCCGCCGGGTGAAACGGAAATCGAACTTACAATATTTTTTCCGCCTTTTGGTGCAATTATACCGCCGATACGTTCTCCGTCAGCAGCTCCACCACCTTGCACTGAAAATGTAGTTCTGCTCGGATGCAAGCCGATTATGGCTGTATCTTTCTCAAGTCTTACCGGTTCAGCGAAACTGTATCTTCCAGATGGGAAGTATATCGCCTTATGCTGTTTCATTGCATCTTTTATAGCCTGTGAATTAGTCTGACCATCGTTACTTTGAGATATGCCGACCGAATTTGCATTAATCCATTCGCTCATTGGCGGCAGGGCAGGTATATCTGTCGGAACAATAGGTGCCGGTTGAGAAACCGGATGTTCCTTATGCTTCATCATAACTCCCTGTTCTCTGCCATCCGGACCAATCTCAAGACCAACCGAGAATTTATCCATTACATAATGTTGAGATGGTACCCTGAGTACTTCGTTTCCACGATAGAACGCAGGAACATTTGTGCAGGCAACATTTTCAAAATTCACAGTGGCATGGAAATTATCCGGATTACCATGTTTGAAACCGGCAAAAGTGATATTGCTCATACGCAAATCGCGTCCATAAAGCTGTTCAACTTCTCCAATAAATAATTGAACAGCAACCGGCATATTATCGAAACTGCATCGAATCATCGTAAAACCGGCTTCCATTGTTTGGATGCCTGCTTCAGTCTGGTTTTCAAAGTGTGAATCCATCAGAAGGAATTGCCAGACTGGCGATGTTCTTCTTGTAATTATTCCGTATTTTCCGCCGTTAACATGAATATCGTTTGTCTGATTTCCAACATCTTCAATAGCTGCATATGCGTTTGTAATATTAAAATTCATATGGCGCAGGAAACTGTGCTGGGCTACATGAAAACGAATTGCAATAGCCGCTGGATTTCCATTCTCTATTTCAATATCAATATTATCCATGCCGCCGTAGAAGGTTGTTTCTAAAGCATCATTGAACAGACCTCCTCTGCCGCCTCTGCCTCCCATCATTCCGCCCATCATACCTCCACCACGATTTCCACCTCCACGTTGACCACCGCTTCTGCCGCCACCTCGTGTTCCGCCAAAACCGGCATCTCCGCCTCGTCCGCCGAATGCTCCATCGCCGCCTTGTCCACCGATAGCTCCCTGGATGTTACCTGCTCCAGGAACCGTACCTCGTTCGCCGCCGCGTCTTTCACCCTGTGCTTCTCCTCTGCCGCCCATCATACCTCCGGGAGCTGCGCCTCCTCTGCCTCCCATCATTCCTCCTCCCATCATACCTCCCATCATTCCGCCTCCTGCACCTGAACCTCCGGTCGGAAGGCTGCTTTGGGCAAAATGAAACATATATTTTCCTGTTCCCCACTGGAAATTAGGAGAATTTGCAGCTAACACAATTACCGGTCGTTTTTTGCCATAACCAATTATTCGAGTACCGCCGCCTACGATAATAGTCTTTGATATACGATAACGGCCTTCAGGAATGAAAATAATACCGCCGCGGGTATTGCTGACAGCTTCCTGCAGGACATCAGAGTCATCGCCTGTGCCGTCGGCATGTATATCAGGAAAATTCTCTTTTGTAAAATAAACAGCCTGTGGGTCTTCAGGACGTATAGGATAGTATGAAACGGAATTACTATCGGTCTGATTCTGTTCATTTGTACCGGGCTGTGCCGAAAAAGAGACAGAGCAGGAAATAATTAAAATTACAATGGCAATAAATGTGGTGCGGATCATCGATTTGCTCCTTTCATTACAGTTTCTTATTGAAATACCAAATATTCATTCAAAAACCCTTTTATCCAAAAGGCACGTTATACGAAGGATTGGTAATTGTCAAGAGAATTAAAAGATTACATTATAAGAAAAGCACTTCTGCTTTAAAAATACTATATTCTGCCTCGCATTGATATCCACGATTCTAATGAGTAAATTTTTTTTCTTTTTCAGTTTTGAATGTTATAATTGCTGGCTATTATTTAATCATTAATATTGAATCATGGATATTTAAATAAAAGGTTTTTCAAGCAGAAATGAACAGGACTGCCAGGCATCGATTAAAAATTCTGTCATATAACATTCACAAGGGATTTACCGCCGGTAATTCTGAGTTTGTTCTGGTTCAAATGCGTGATATTTTACGACATATCCACCCCGATATTGTCTTTCTGCAGGAAGTTTTGGGTGAGCATAAAAAACATCAGAAAAAAATTGCAGACTGGCCTGAAAATTCACAATTTGAATTTCTTGCCGACCAGGTATGGCCTCATTATGCTTATGGAAAAAATTCAGTTTATACAAGCGGGCACCATGGAAACGCGATTTTAAGCAAGTTTGCTTTTTCAGAATGGGAAAATCTCGATGTTTCATCGAATCGTTTTGAAAGCAGGGGTATTCTTCACGGCGTAATTCCTCTGCCTGGATTGGCGAATCCTCTTCATGTCTTCTGTATTCATCTCAACTTACTCCATCGCGGACGAAACATGCAGGTAAAAACTTTATGCAGTCGAATCAGGGAGAAAGTTCCGGATGAATGTCCGATTGTTATTGGCGGCGATTTCAATGACTGGTACGGCATGACCACAAGAATTCTGATGCAGAGTATTCCGACTCAGGAGATATTTCAGTCCTCCACCGGACGTCATGCTCGTACGTTCCCATCGAAGAAACCTGTCCTGCCTCTGGATCGCATTTATTGTCGCGGGGTCGAAGTGGTATCAGCGAAATTGCTTGAAGGTAAACAGTGGCAATCCCTTTCTGACCATTTGCCTCTTTATTGTGAAGTTACTTATTAGGCTTTTAAGTATATTTGTCAATTCACATACAGGATGTTTAAGAAGGGGGCCGATTCATAGTAATATTTTTTTATTATCGGCAGCGGATAAGCTGGTTGCTGTCGAAGTGGACGTGAGGGATGTTTGTTTTGATGTCATTGATGAATCGCAATCCATCCTGCCAGTAACCGGCAGTAGGTTTTAAATCAGCGTCAAATCCTGAAAAATATTGATTCATATTTCCAATAAGAAGCTCACGAAGATATTTGCTGACCATGGAAGCAAGTGACACAGGCATATACTTGCTGTCGGCTCCGACAACAAAATGCAGTCGCATTACTTTTTTTCCCTCCTGCAATTCGTAGCTGCTCAGCGCGGGAGTTTCTTTCAGGATTTTTAGTTCCATATCTGGAAACATTTTCTGAAGGCTCAAACGGTATCTTACTCGGCCGCCCTGGTGGTCAATTATGATTTGCAATTCTTCATCCGCAAAACTATCGTATGCGTTTTTGATAAGCTGTGCAATAGCGGTAAAGAGAACATTGGCTTTGTTTTTCACTGCCTCGACCATTGCATTGTAATACGCAACATCAAGGCAGCAGCTTCGTATATCAAGCAGCGCTATTCCGTTGGAAGTTAAATCATTTGACAGAGCTGCTGAGGCTATTTTTCTGTCTGCTTCATCTTTAGATAGTTCGCACTCCTGCATATTTTTATGCCAGGGATATTCATTAAGCCGCTCAAGACTGCTCGGGCATAATATTTCGATAAGCTCAGCGAGCGTACGAGGTTGTCTGTCCATACTCTTGAGCATAGTCAATACGGTTCGCTCAAGATGTTTTATTCCGGCTGATTTGCTGTAAGCTTTTTTGCTGTCAGTAACGAGCAGCCTGCCTAAAAGGTGTTTTCGCGTGACACTAATGCTCTTGCGCAGGATTTCCCAAAGGTCGGATTTTAATAAGTTATCTGGAAGTGAAAAACTGCACGATGAAGCAATTAATGGCCCCAAAATCGGCCCGAAACCTGCTTCATCTATACCAACCAAAACTGCCATCCCTGCTGCTCCTTTTCATCCATGACTGTTAAACTGTATTTAGAGTGCGAAAATTTGCACCGTTTAATTCTGCTGTATTATAATGAGCTCAGCATATAAGTCAATAAAGCAACTTTTGCAAGCAGAATTTAATAGGAGCAATATTTGACATAGATGGCAAATTATTGTAGAATAAAGGTTTATATATCAATTGTTATTCAAATTAAGGAAAGCAATGGAAATAAAACTGAAATTTCTCGGAGCAGCCCGGAACGTTACAGGTTCATGTCATTTATTACAGGCCAACGGCACAAAAATTCTTGTCGATTGCGGTCTCTTTCAGGAACGCCACTTCAGGGAACGAAACTGGGCTTCTTTCCCTGTTCCGCCAAATAGCATAGATGCTGTTTTATTGACGCATGCTCATCTCGATCACTGCGGCCTGCTGCCGCGACTGGTTACACAGGGATTCAAAGGGAAAATATACTGCACTGAAGCAACTGCGGAAATTGCGAAAATCATACTGCTGGATTCGGCAAAATTACAGATGGAAGATGCCGAGTTCAAAAAGAAAAGACATAAAAAGGAAGGGCGTGAAGGTCCTTATCCGGTTGTCCCGCTATATACGACTGCAGATGTCGAAGCATGTTTCCCGCTTTTCGAGCCGATAAGATATAAACAGCATGTGAAAATAAATCACTGTATGGATGCGATTTTCTGCGATGCAGGACATGTGCTTGGCTCATCTGTTATTAAAGTCAAAGTCAAGCAGGATGGAGACAGTCGAACAGTTCTGTTTTCGGGTGACGTAGGAAGACCCAACAGGCCTATTCTGCATGACCCTCAGTTAGTCAATCAGGCGGATTATATACTTGTCGAATCGACCTATGGAGACAGAGTCCATGGTGAGACCGCAGATATTAAGGGTATTATTGCTGATGTGATTAACTCAACGAAAAAAGCGGGAGGCAATATTATCGTACCCAGCTTTGCATTGGAGCGTTCGCAGGAAATGCTTTATTATATCAATGAGCTTCTGCGTGCTGATGCTATACCTCATATTACAGTTTACTTAGACAGCCCAATGGCTTCCAACATTACAAAAGTGTTCCGCAGGCATGGGAATTTGTTTGATCAGGAAATGACAGAACTCATTAAGAACCACGAGTCGCCTTTCGAATTTAAAGGATTGAAAATGGCAGGGACAAGCGATGAGTCCAAAGCCATTAATCATGTAAAAGGCACAATCATGGTTATAGCTGGTTCCGGTATGTGCACAGGAGGCAGAATCAAACACCACCTTGTGAATAATATCAGCAAGCCTGAAAATACAATAATGTTTGTCGGTTATCAGGCGACAGGAACTCTTGGCAGAAGAATCGTTGACGGCGAACCTGAAGTTCGAATACTCGGAAAACAATACGAGGTTAAGGCGAAAATTGTACGCGTACACGGTTTTTCGGCGCATGCTGATAAAGAAGAGCTGCTTCACTGGCTAAGCGGACTGAAAAAGCCGCCGAGAAAGCTGTTTGTTGTCCATGGCGAAATTGAAAGTGCGAAGAATTTCGCAGATTATGTCACTGAAAAGACGAACTGGCCCGTTATGGTCCCGGATTATCAGGAAGAAGTTATTCTCGATTAAAGAAACTTTTATTTTTTTTTGTTAAACTCTTCATCAGGATGGATTTGTGTACTGCTTGAAGCCAATTTCTTTTGCTTCCTGTGTTCTGTAATCCAACTCAGCAAAATTCCCAACTCGAACAACGCATAAAGAGGAATCGCAAGGGATATCTGGGATACAGGATCAGGACCTGGAGTAACAACTG
The DNA here is from genome assembly GCA_016931715.1 of Sedimentisphaerales bacterium. Classification (GTDB taxonomy): domain Bacteria; phylum Planctomycetota; class Phycisphaerae; order Sedimentisphaerales; family Anaerobacaceae; genus JAFGPS01. The sequence continues at coordinate 47,061 of JAFGEF010000089.1, read as the reverse complement.
CCGCTATTGCCACAACAGCAACAATCATATATTTTCTTGATTTACAAAATGTCTTAATTGAAACAAGGCCTGTTCTATTTAAAACAAAGATTGCAATAGGTGTCTGGAAAGCAAGCCCGAAAACCAGCATCAGCATCGTGACAAATGAAATGTAATTGGGAAAAGTAAAAGCGGATTCAACATTAAGAAATTGTTTGTTGAACAGAACGAGAAATTTAAGGGCTTTCGGTGCTACAACAAATAAGAAGAATAAAGCTCCTGTTATAAACAATACCGCTGAAAATGGCACTGCAATCTGCACATATTTTCTTTCGTGAGGATAAAGACCCGCGGCTACGAACATCCATAATTGATAAAATACCCATGGAGCTGTCAGAATCAGACCTGCAATTAAAGTTATCTTAAAGTAACTCGAAAATCCCTCACCGGGGGATATAGTTATCATACGGGCGTTTTCACCCATAGCATCTTTATATGGCACTTCTATTACCGAAATTATTTTTCCACCCAAAAACATGCATACAATTATGCCAATAGCCAGACCTAAAAGAGCAAGGATTAAGCGCGCACGCAACTCCTCCAGGTGGTCGCCGAGACTCATTGTTGTTTCAAGGGGGTCTTGAATCTTCTTCTTTTTGGTTATGCCCATTTTCTTATCTTGCAAGGCGAGTGTGAAGAAGTCTATACTCGTAGGAATTAATGTTTGTTATTATCATTCAAACCAGCGGCTTCTTTGCTTTCTTTTTCAACGTTGTCGCCGATTTTCTTAACTTCATTTACAAACTCATCTTTCGTATCTTCGGTTTCATGAATGCCTTTTTTGAATTCTGTCAGGCTTTTTCCCAATCCGCGTGCTATTTCAGGAAGCCTTCTGCCAAAAATCAATAAAGCAATGATAAGAATTATTATCCATTCCCACGTACCAGGCATTCCAAAAGCCAGAGCATTATGAACATATTCGACCATTATTATTCTCCTAATTTTCTATGAAAATATTATAACGAGATATGAGTTTGTTTGTCAATTATAATGATTTTCCAATCTTTTCTAACGAATCCTTCATGTTTTCTGAGTTCAAACACAATCTAAAATAGCAAAAAAATGTTGTCCCATTCTGTTATATAACCTTATTGTTATCAAGGTGTTACGAACATTTATAAATGTTTTTCCTTGCTTTTTAAGCACGATTTTGATATTATAACATAATCATAAAACAAATGGTTATATTTATTATACAGGAACGGCAATGAAAAAGTTTTATTACGAAATGTGGCTTCCATTTACATTCAACAAAAGGCGAATTTTATTTCTGGCGATAGCAAGCTATATAGCGCTTTGCTGAAAAATCGTTTTTTTATAGGGCTTCCCCCGGCTGTTCGAATCTTCGGGCAGCCTTTTTTATGCGCATATAGCACTTTATTATTTGACACTTACTCACTGGCAAACTAAATTTATATCAAAAAAGTGTAAAGTGAACTAAAATGAAAATACTAAGCACTAAATCCTAAATTCTAAATAAATTCAAATTACCTAAAATTAAATATTTTTAACATTTGAACATTATTTGTTTATTTAGGATTTAGAAATTAGAATTTAGATATTTAAACACTGTTTTTATCAGGAGTTTTATTATGATAATAGTAACAGGCGGAGCAGGATTTATTGGCTCGGCGATAATCGCGGCGTTGAACAAAAGGCATATTAATGATATTCTCGTAGTTGACCAGTTGGGCAATGACGGCAGGTGGAAAAACCTGCGGAATTTGTCCTTTACTGAATATGTCGAAAAAGAAGATTTCCTCGACATGGTGATAGATGAGCAGTTTGATGACTCCGTCGATGCTGTTTTTCATCTTGGCGCGTGCTCGGACACGACAGAAACAAACGCCTCCTTTCTCATAAAGAACAATTACGAATATACGAAAGTTTTGGCTTCATGGGCTGCTGAGGCTGATATCCGTTTTATCTATGCATCAAGTGCGGCTACATACGGGGACGGCTCAAGAGGTTTCATCGATAATGAAGACGAGATTGAAAACCTCAGGCCGCTTAATATGTATGGCTATTCCAAGCAGCTTTTCGACTTGTGGGCGAAAAATACCGACTTGTTGGAAAAAATCGTTGGCTTGAAATATTTCAACGTTTTCGGACCTAACGAATATCACAAGGCAAATATGCGAAGCTTCGTAATGAAGGCATTCGAGCAGATAAACGCAAGTGGAAAAGTCTGCCTGTTCAAATCATATATTCCTGAATATGAAGATGGCGGGCAGATAAGAGATTTTATCTATGTCAGGGATGCAGTTGACATGACACTGTTCTTTCTTGATAATCCAGATGCCAATGGTATTTTCAATATAGGTACGGGTACGCCGCGTACATGGAAGGATTTGGTTAACGCTGTATTTGCGGCGATGGGCAAAAAGCCGAACATAGAATTTGTTGACATGCCCGATTCTATCAAAAATCAGTATCAGTATTATACCTGCGCGGATATATCCAAAATTCGTGAAGCAGGCTGCGATAAAGAAACAACCTCCCTCGAAAGCGCAATCAGGGACTACGTCCTGAACTACCTGCAAAAAAACGAATATCTATAAATTCAATCGTGTTTCGTTATAGAAATTATCTTAAAACCATAAAGAACAGTAATTTCATATTAGAATACCGAATCCATTTCCCCAATTAAAGGTTGGAGTTCAATCTTCAAGTATGGTAATGCCTTCTTAACTTCTGCTATCTGCTCCTCATTCATAGATTCCTGCCAAAAGTTGAAATGTTTTAAGTTTTTTAAATTAGTCAACGGCATAATATCATTTACATTCAAATCCACGAGAACAAGTGTGCTAAGATTTTGCAGTTTAACAAGAGGGCTTATATCACTTATTTGCATAGATTGAAGAGTAAGAGATTCAAGATTTTCACACTGAGTTAATAAAGTCAGGTCTCTTATGGGAAGATTTCGAAAGGATAGCGATCTTAAGTTTGGGAGTTTCATTAACGGACTAATATCTTTAATATTAAGATCATACAGAGAAAGAGAAGTTAAGTGAGTAAAATCTGTAAAAAAATTTGCGTTATTAATTGGTACTGAAGCAACATAAAGAGATTTAAGATTTACGAGTTTTTTAAGTGGGTATAAATCATTAATGTGCTTTCCCCCAATTTTAAGAATCTCTAAACTTGTCAATTCAGAAAGTGGTGTTAAGGATATATCATTATTCATACCCGAGATTTCAAGCTCTTTTAGATTTTTAAATATACTAATTACTTTGATATTATCAATTTTCGTAGCTCTTATAACAAGCTTCTCTAAATTAGTGAGCTTCTTGATAGGACGTAAACTTATTGCCTTTTCTAAACGCTCTTGTTCCGGCAATTTTAGAAATTCACGCAATTTTGTCATTAATTTCGATTCGGGTCTATCTGGTGTTTGTATGAAACAAATTTTGAGTGTTTTAAGCTTTGAAAGTTTTGCCAGCGACTTTAAATTGGGACTTCTTGTATAGGAAAGTGAAATGTTTTTCAAATTCTTACATTTTTCAACCAATTTAATATTTGTTATTCTGTAGCCAGAGAGATTTAGCGTTTCAATCCTTTGGTAATCTTTAGTACTTAGATTTAGATCATATACGGATTCATGTAACTGTCTGGCAATAGCCGTTTTGATTTCTTTATTGCTTTCTCTATTTGAATGAAAATTTATTATCACATTTGACAGGAGCATGAATATCAATACAAAAAACAATATGAGCACTAAGCTAAAGAATAACTTTAACAGCCGTTTTCTTTTGTCATCAGATTCTTTTGTCATATTGAAACCCCTGTCTTTAAATCTCATTACTTTATTATATTGTAACGGTAATCTTATGTCATATACATTTTTATACCAAGATAGCAGGAAAAAGGGATCAGGCTTTGGATTTTGGTATTTGTTTAAAAAGTATATTTTGAATGGTCATTACCGTAAGTAGAGAAGGCAAAACCTGGTTTAACTAAAAGGTTTCACTCTCATCGAACTTCTTGTAGTAATAGCAATTATCGCCGTCTTACTGGCTGTTTTGATTATGAAAGATTGCAATTTTGAGATAAGAGGTTTTTAGCAATTTCAGGGAGCAGTCTTTTTTTCTATTATTCCTGTTTGGCGAAGCCATTGCTCACATAGTTTGGGCCATTGTGAAACAGCGTGGTTTTCGCCGGGATTCATTCCATAGCCGTGACCACCCGTAGGGAAAAGATGCAATTCGGATTGTACGCCTGCTTTTTTCAGAGCGGCATAGTAATAAATACTGTTCTCAACGCCGATGCTGTCATCCTGTGTCTGAATGATAAACGTTCGCGGATTTTCGGGGCTAATCTTAATATCCGGCTGCAAGCTGTTTTGTCTATCGACGAGATAGGCAGGGTATAAAAGGATAGTGAAATCAGGTCTGCAGCTTAAAGCGTCTTTTTCGTCCACTTGCTCGTAGCTCTTGTTCTTGAAATCCCCGCTTAGTCTTGCGGAAAGATGCGCTCCGGCGGAAAATCCCATTACTCCGATTTGGTTCGGGTCGATTCCGAATTCTTCTGTATTATGACGAACGACTCTTAATGCTCGCTGAATGTCCTTGAATGCGTTTTCTCTTTGATTTGGAGCGCGGTATTTTAAGACGACAGCCGTGATGCCGAGTGAATTCAGCCAGTCCGCAATTACAGTGCCTTCCTTATTAAAGGACAAATAATTATAGCCTCCGCCCGGGCATATTATAACTGACGGTGTTTTTTCCTGAGCTTGTTTGGCTTTGAATACAATGATTGTCGGGTCTGTTATATTCGAGACGCGAATTACGCCGTCACCTCTGGATGGCTCGTTGCGTTCTGTTTCAACGCCTGCATTTTCACCCAAAGCTTTTTCCGGCCAGATTCTCATTGTAATTGCATTATCCATTTTTCCCGCACCTGCGAAGCAGTTACTTCTCCGATTACCTGTAATTGAACTAATCGTCAGAAGTATTATTGTGATAATTAAAGTTCTGTTCATATTACATACTCCAGTTTATAATATTGAAATAATTCTATCACCGCAGAAGTAAAAAAGATATGTTAAAAATCATATAATGTTCATTAATGTTCGTGCTTGACAGAAAAGCCCAAATACGGTTTACTTTGTAAATATAGTATCAATCTCTATTAAAGAAAGGAGCATGTTATGAACCGCAAAAAAATCCTTTATTCTTTAGTTTTACTGGTTGTTTTATGGGTATTATCTTATGTTGATGCTCAGGGCGGGTTTGGCGGGTTTGGCGGTCGAGGTATGAGAGGCGGCGGTGTCCCTGCGGAAAATCTTAGACCTGTCATAATCGCAAGTAAGGATATTGTTCAAAACTGCACGCCGCGATGGACTGGCGAGCGTCTGGCAGACGGAAGGCCCAACGTTTCAAATGAACTTATCGAAAGATTGAAACATGTCTCTATTACTGAAGCCTGGTCAGCTACAAACAGCGGCTATCCAAATTCTTATACGACCGGCATTGGCTGGACAGTGATGTATCCTGATGAGGTTATTTGCGGAAGGGTTTTAACTGCGCAATATATGCCTTCTCATCCCGACTATGATGCCGCAATTAAACTTCAGGGGCAAAAAGAAGGAAGAATAGGAGATGAGAATTCATGGCCTATTGATATGCTCCAAAAGGGTGATGTATATGTAGCCGATGGTTTTGGCAAGATTGTTGACGGAACACTTATCGGTGATAATCTTGGGAATTCAATTTTTGCCAAATCGGGCAATGGAGTCATTTTCAATGCCAGTGTCAGGGATCTGGAAGGTTTGGAGGAAATAGAAGGTTTTAATGCCTGGTACAAGGGTGCCCATCCAAGCTATCTTCAGCGTGTTATGCTGATGGGTATTAATGTCCCAATCCGTATTGGTGACGCCGTAGCATGTCCGGGTGATATCGTATTAGCCAAAAGGGAAGGTATCGTATTTATACCGGCTCACATGGTCGAGCAGGTTGTTACTTCATCAGAGAGAACACGAGTTCGTGATATGTTCGGTCATCAGAGATTAAAAGAGGGAAAATACACCCCGGGTCAAATTGACGGAGCATGGACTCAGGAAATCAATGCAGATTTTGGGAACTGGCTTAAAGAAAATGCTGATAAGATAAGTAAAGAGCAGGGCATACCGAAAGAAATAGTCGAAGGTATGGCTGGCGGCAGCAGCGGTGGCGGTATGCCTGGAGGCATAATGGGCGGCGGCGCTCTAAGAGGCGGCAACTAAGTATCTTTTGTATGATTTACCAACAGGATTGATGGAGTAGCTCACACGTTATATACTATGGAAGAACTATGAAAAATCACAGAATAATTTTAAGCTTGTTTAAGTATGTTTTCGTGATTTCTCTGGCGGTAGTTATCGTAATGTCAGCCGCCGGTCGCCGGACTTATATCGGCCCCGTACTCATCACAATGTTCACTTCGCTGGCTCTATATTTTATGAGTCACTCAAAATTGAAGAGCTTTGCTTTTACGGTATGGGTTTTTGCGTTTGTAGCGGTCTCGATGGTTTACCCTGTAGCGTTTATGACCTGGAACGGATTCGACCTTGGTGTGCTTATTACTCCGTTAATCCAGATTATTATGTTCGGAATGGGAACGACTTTGTGCCTTACAGACTTTGGCAGAGTGCTTAAAATGCCCTGGCCTGTTTTTATTGGGATGGCACTGCAATTTACAGTTATGCCTCTTGTCGGTTATGCTTTAGCGAAAGGATTTGGATTTGAGGATGAAGTCGCTGCAGGTCTTGTTTTAATTGGCTCCTGTCCGGGTGGGGTAGCTTCAAACCTTATGACTTATCTTGCCGGCGGGAATGTAGCTTTGTCGGTGACAATGACATCCTGCTCGACACTGATGTCTCCTGTTATGACGCCTTTTTTAATGAAATCATTAGCTGGTAAAATGATTAAAGTTAATTTCCTTTCAATGATGTTTTCGATAATTAATATGATTATTTTCCCAATAGTAGCCGGCCTTGTTGCGAACAGGATTCTTTACAGCAAACACAAGGAGTTTCGTAGCAGTAGAATTTTAATCCTTATTGGTATGGTTTGTGTTTCATTAGCAATACTTCTGATAAGATGGGACAACAATGTGCTTTTCGTAATTAGCGGAGCTTCTTTGGCTAAAGATGGTTTGATTGTGGGATTAATGCTTATTGGTATAGTGGCTTTTGCCAAACTTTTAGTCAGTGTTTGGTTAAAAGGACCTGAGAACTGGATGAACAATGTTTTGCCTATAGTTTCTATGGTTGGAATTTGCTTTATTATCGCTATTATTACGGCTCGTTCAGCAGAAGATTTAAAGCATATTGTTGGATGGCTGATATTAGCAGCTATTCTGCATAACACTATTGGTTATATCCTGGGTTACTGGGGCGCTCGGGCTGCACGCTTGAGTGAAACTGACTGTCGTACGGTTGCAATTGAAGTCGGCCTGCAAAATGGGGGTATGGCTTCGGGTTTGGCTATGAATGTACTTAATAATGCAAAAACAGCATTGATACCGGCTATCTTTGGGCCCTGGATGAATATTTCAGGCTCGGTTCTCGCTTCATGGTGGCGCAGAAAACCTGTAAAACAAACCAATAAAGTTCATCATTAGGAAACAGTTAAAGAGAAATGAAAACTGAATATTGATATATAAAGTCTTTTTGAAAATTTTTTTTATGTTGCATAGGTTATGTAAATAAAAGATAAAGACTTTCAGAGGTATGAGTATTATGCGTCTATTCAAAGCTTTGTTATTATTTTCTCTATTTATCCGGCTGTTTATTTACAATTTGTCAATTTGCGAAGCTGAACTTGTCCTTGTCTATGATAAACCTGCTGAAGACTGGCAGTCACAGGCTTTGCCTATCGGTAACGGCCGCATGGGCGCGATGCTCTTTGGAAGTCTGCCGCGAGACAGGATTCAGTTTAACGAGATAAGTCTCTGGACAGGCAATGAAGATGTAATGGGCGCTTATCAGGCTTTCGGCAATCTTTATATAAATCTGGCTGGTCATAATTTCAGCGATGTAACTGATTATAAACGAGAGCTTGACTTGGGCAGGGGAATATCAAGACTCAGTTATAAAAAAGATAGCGTTTCTTATAGTCGTGAATATTTTGCAAGTCACCCGGATCAGGTAATTGTCATGCACATGAGCGCTGATAAGCCTGCGTCATGCACAGGCAGCGTCGGGCTGGAAGACATGCATAATGCTGCAACTGCTGTTTCTGGAAATAAAATGACATCTCCGGGCACATTGACAACACAGATGACTCAGCGAGGGCGGCGGGGAGGTCAGAGCAGTCAAAATGACCAAAGCGATAAAACAATGTATTATGAAAGTCAGGTCATTGTATTAAATGAAGGAGGTCAGGTAGGAATACAGGATAACAATATCACTTTCAGTCAGTGCGATACTGTGACAATTCTGCTCGGTACAGGTACAAGCTATATAATGGATTACCAAAAAAAGTTTCAGAGCGAGCATCCTCATGAGAAATTGACTGCCCAGATGGATTCCGCATCTTCAAAATCTTATCTGGAATTGAAAGATACACATATAAAAGATTATCTTTCTCTTTTTAACAGAGTGGAGCTTAATCTTGGTAAGACATCGTCTGAACTGTCAAAATTAACAACAGATAAACGCCTGGAAGCTTATAAAAATAACAGCAATGATCCTGAACTTGAAGCTCTATTATTTCAATATGGTAGATATTTATTGATGTCCTGCTCTCGTGATTCGCTTCCTGCGAATTTGCAGGGACTTTGGAATGACAGGAATGATCCGCCATGGAATTCAGACTATCATACGAATATTAATGTAGAAATGAATTACTGGCCTGCCGAGCCTGCAAACCTGAGTGAATGTCATTTGCGTCTTTTTGAAATGGTCACGGCTTTGCGTGAACCGTATAAGAAAGCCTCTGCCGCACAATTCCCTCCTTCCGAAGGAGAATCCATGCGAGGCTGGACTGTTCGCACAGAATCCAATCCTTTCGGTAATATGAGCTATGTCTGGAACATGGGCGGCAGCGCCTGGTACGCCCAGCACTTTTGGGAACATTATGCATTTACCTTAGATAAGGAATTTCTTATCAAGACTGCTTATCCGATGATGAAGGAAACCTGTGAATTTTGGGAAGATCATTTGAAAATTCTCGATGACGGCAGGTTGGCAGTTCCGAACGGCTGGTCACCCGAACATGGTCCGAAAAATGTAGATGGTGTGACATATGACCAGATGATGGTCTGGGATTTATTCTCCAATTATATCAAGGCGTCTGATATTCTGGGAATTGATAAAGAATACCGCGAAAAAGTCATTTCCATGCGTGAAAAATTAGTCGGTCCGAAGGTAGGCAAGTGGGGCCAGCTTCAGGAATGGATGGATGATATTGATGACCCGAAGGACCAGCACCGTCATACATCTCATTTATTTGGCGTTTATCCAGGAAAACAGATAAGCTTACCACGAACACCTGAACTTGCTAAGGCGGCGGAAGTTTCACTCGCTGCCCGTGGTGAAACCGGAGATAGCAGAAGGAGCTGGACTTGGCCCTGGCGATGCGCTTTATGGGCAAGACTGGAAAATGCGGAAAAAGCATATAATATGGTACAGGGATTATTGAAGTATAATATTCTTCCTAATTTGCTTGGAAATCATCCTCCGATGCAGATGGATGGAAACTTTGGGATAACCGCCGCTGTTTGTGAAATGCTCATCCAGAGTCATGCAGGTGAAATTCAATTGCTTCCTGCGTTACCTGAAGAATGGAAGTCCGGTTCGGTAAAGGGTTTATGTGCACGCGGCGGCTTCGAGGTCGATATTCAATGGGAAGATGGTAAACTAAAAAATGCTGTTTTGCGAAGTAATAACGGGCAGGAATGTAAAATCAGATATCAGCAAAAAGTTGTGGATATCAAATGTTCTTCAGGTCAATCGCGTATTTTCGATGCTGCTCTAAATCAGACGAATTGATTTTTATGTTAAATTCGCGACATTTGAAACAAAACACCCATTTTAACATTTTAAATAGTTTAAGTTTATGAAAAATATTTTTTTTTTCAGGTTTTTTGATATATAATGTTTCTTTACAAAAATTATGCAATACAGACAGTTGACATATCGTCTTATTGTTTATTATTAAAGTTTCTGTTTTGCATCTGTGGCAAGCAACAGAAGAAGAAGTCTTATTTTTTTACTCGAATTTGAAAGAGAAGTTATGAATGAACTTAGTTTAGAACAGCAGGAAAACACACCGACCTCAAATAAATTTCTTCCGGCTATCCTCCTGTTATTTTTCGGAAGTGGTTGCGCGGCCTTAATTTACGAAGTGGTCTGGTTCCAGTTACTACAGCTTGTTATAGGTTCTTCTGCTGTTTCGCTGGGAGTTTTGCTTGGGATTTATATGGGGGGAATGTGCCTTGGAAGCCTTACGTTCCCGAGGATTGTATCTGCAAGACGAAATCCGCTTCGGGCTTATGCGATTATTGAATTATTGATTGGCATTTGCGGTATAGCGGTATTATTTGCTGTTCATAATGTAGATAAATTTTACATCAGTCACGCCGGACCTGGCTTTATGGGAGTCTTTATGCGAGGTGCGGTTTGCGCAATGTGTTTACTTCCCCCTACATTTTTAATGGGTGCGACATTACCTGCTATTGCAAGATGGGTCGAAAGCACACCCAAAGGCATTTCATGGCTGGGTACTTTTTATGCCGGTAACATTATTGGTGCGGTTTTTGGATGTCTGCTGGCTGGTTTTTACCTGCTGCGTGTGCATGATATGTATATAGCAACATATACTGCTCTTGGTTTTAATATTCTTGTAGCTGTTGCCGGTCTTATTCTTGCAGATGCCGCAGAATATAAAATACCTCTACGGGATATTGGGGATAGAGCTTTTATACATGTTCCGGGTTCTTGGACTGTTTATTTTGTAATTGCGATATCAGGCTTTACAGCTCTCGGCGCTGAAGTAGTCTGGACAAGGCTTCTCTCGCTTATGCTTGGTGCAACAGTTTATTCATTTTCCATAATTCTGGCGGTTTTTCTTGTCGGTCTTGGAATCGGAAGCAGCATAGGCGCTTTAATATCAGGCAGCATGAAAAGACCTCGTCTGGCTTTGGGTGTATGCCAGCTTCTTTTGTGTGCAGCGGTTGGCTGGTCAGCGTTCATAATTAGTAAATCTCTGCCATACTGGCCGATTGATCCGTCTATTTCCTCAAGTCCTTGGTACACTTTCCAGCTTGATATATTGCGATGTATCTGGACATTATTACCAGCGGCGTGCCTGTGGGGCGCGAGTTTCCCGCTTGCTCTGGCTTCTGTTGTCTCGACAGGGCAGGATTCAGGACGTATAGTTGGAGGTGTTTATGCATCTAACACAGTCGGCGCCATTTTCGGTTCACTGGTTTTCAGTATGGTTGTCGTACCAAATCTTGGCACTCAGCAGTCTCAGAGAATAATTATGGCGCTTTCGGCAATTTCAGCTTTTATAATGCTGTTGCCGGTTCTTTGGCCTTTTGGCGAAAGAGAATGGTTTACGGGAAAACCAAAAAAGGCATATTCTCGTTTCATTGGAGTAGTGTCACTTACAGCATCGGTGGCGATAATTGTTATGCTGATTTGGACTGTATCCGCTATTCCATGGGGTGCAATCGCATATGGACGCTTTATGGCGACGATGGGCAATACATTGGTGCCTGGTATTACGACGATTGATGAAATGCCCAAAACAGGCTCGACCAGTGATACTTATTGCATTTATGCCGGAGAAGGCAAGAACGTATCTATTGCTGTTTCAAGAACACCTGCCGGCAGGCAGAGTTTTCACGGGGCAGGCAAAGTACAGGCATCGAATGATCCGCTGGATATGAAATTACAGAGAATGCTGGGTCATATCTCTGCGCTGCTTAATAAAAATCCGAAAAATGTTCTTGTAGTCGCCTGCGGAGCAGGAGTTACAGCGGGTTCTTTTGTCCCGCATCCAGAGGTGGAAAAAATAGTAATTGTCGATATTGAGCCGCTTGTTCCAAAAGAAGTTGCGCCTCGGTTTAGTACAGAAAACTTTAGTGTAGTGACCGATCCTCGTACTCAAGTTGTAATAGATGACGGCAGGCATTACATTCATACGACAAAGGAAAAATTCGATGTTATTACTTCTGATCCGATTGACCCGTGGGTAAAGGGATGTGCTGCTCTGAATACGATAGAGTATTATAAAATGTGCAGAGAACATCTTAATCCGGGTGGAGTGATGGCGCTTTGGATGCCTTTTTATGAAAGCAGCGAGGAAACAACAAAAAGCCTTATTACAACATTCTTCGAAGTTTTTCCTGAAGGTATAATCTGGAGCAATGACGATTATGGTCAGGGTTATGATGCTGTTCTTTTCGGCCAGGTTGGCGGCACTGAAATTAATATCGATGAATTACAAGCAAAACTTAATGATGCTTCTCATGCAGCAGTTAATGCATCGTTGCAGCAGGTTGGATTTAATTCGGCTGCGGAATTGCTCGCCAGTTACGCCGGACAGGCAAGTGAGTTGAAGGAATGGAGTAAAGGTGCGCAGATAAATTGGGACAAGAACCTGAGATTGCAGTATATAGCGGGAATGTGGCTCAATTCTTATATTGAAAAAGATATTCTGAATAACATACTCAAATATTACACGTTCCCTAAAAATATTTTCAAAGGTTCTGAAGAAAATATAACTTCGCTGAAGCAAAGACTTGAAGCGACAGGCCGAAGAGAAACGAATTAAACTTGAAGTTGTTTGCTGATTCGAAATAATTATTGAACTTGTGAATAGTAAGCTATTGTGTTGCAGTCTCGATACTGACAGAATAATGAGAGTCTGTTTTTTAGAGGAAAAGCTATGAGTATTTTGGATATTATTCAAAAGAGGTATTCATGCCGGTCGTATCAGGAAAAGGAAATCGAGCAGGATAAGCTGGACAGGATTTTTGAGGCGGCCAGGCTCGCTCCTTCTGCGAAAAATTTTCAGGACTGGCGTTTTGTAGTTGTAACAGATAAAGATGTTAAAAATAAAATCGCATCAGTTACAAACAGGCCGCCATTATTTGAAAAAGCCGGTGCAATAATTGTCGCATGCAGCAACAAAGAATACATTATGCAGTGCGGCCAGGCTGTCGGTCCGATTGATGTCTCTATCGCGCTTGAGCATATCAGTCTCCAGGCTGCTGAATTGGGACTGGCAACCTGCTGGATTGGCTCGTTCGATGCCCAAAAAGCAAAGCAATTATTAAATATTCCCGAAGATGTTACCGTCATTGAGCTTATGTCTCTTGGATACCCGGCTGAAAAGGGCAGGCAAAATACAAGATTAGCTATCGAAGAAATTTTATGCTATAATAAATGGAACTTTTGATTTGAATTTTTGTAAAACTCTTATTTTGATTTTTTTGTTATGATAGTATAGAATACAAGTCTGTAATAAAAGAACATTTGTTCTTTTCCCGGGGACGTGGTGTAACGGGAGCACGCCGCGGTCGCATCGCGGAAATGAGGGTTCGATTCCCTTCGTCTCCAGTTTGCGTCGCTCGGTATTAACCGAGCTATGCAGAGTGACATGTGAAGTCTGTTAGAGACAACACCGCACAGGTTGACAAGTTAAAGTTGTATTTTTGTAAATGGAGACTTCGAATGAAAACCCGGCATTTCTTTTTATTCTGTTTCTTGTTATCTGCTGTTTTTGCTGCTGCAATTTTCAATATTGCTTTTGCTCAAAATGCCGCTGAAAAAACGGGCGTGAATCTTGCTCTTGCAGCAAAATCATCAGGTTCGTATGTCTCAGGCGATACGACTTTAGACGCACTCAACGATGGTTTTACTCCTCGCAATTCACGAGATTCCAGTCAGGGCTCATACGGCAACTGGAACAGAACCGGCACACAATGGGTACAGTACGAATGGGACAAGCCGGTTAGCACATCTAAAATTGATGTTTATTGGTGGGATGACGGCAGGGGAGTTCGTCTGCCAGGTGCATGCCGCCTTTTATACTGGAACGGCAATGCTTTCGTATCAGTGAGCAATCCTCAGGGACTTGGTACAGCAGGCAATCAATTTAACACAACTACTTTCGATGAAATCAGCACGACGAAACTCAAACTTGAAATTGACAGCGCAGGTACGGACTCAACCGGAATTCTCGAATGGAGAGTATATGATTCAGGCAAATCGCCGGATTTTCCGCCGCAGGTAAATGCGGGTATTGATCGCGTTTGCGTCGTTGGGAGCAAAACTTATTTGAATGGCAAAGTAAAGATTTTAAAACAGACAAATGATTCGAGCCATGTGCTGTGGAGCAAAGAATCAGGTCCCGGTAACGTTACTTTTGAAAATTCATCTTCTCTGATAACAACAGCGGCGTTTTCCTCAGTTGGTGAATATGTTCTTAAATTGACTGCCGGGCAGGAACCATTGATTGCTTCGTCAACTGTAAAGGTAAAAGTTGAGTCGATGCCTCCTTCGAAAAGTCTGGAGCATATCGAAATCAGTAATTATAAAATTAACAGCCCGCTTTGGAATGACAGAGCCAAAAATCTGATTGTGAACTGGATTCCTCACTGCATCGCGAAGATTTCCGACCCGAATTTGCGGGAAGGCGGAATCAATAACTTTATCGATGCTGCGAATAAGTTGGCAGGTAATTCCGCCGGTCGCCACAGGGGATATGTATTTTCCAACGCATGGGTGTACAACACCCTCGAATCAATCTGTATTGCCATTATGATTGATTCACAGGGCGATGCTGAAATTATAAAAGCACAGAATGCAATGAAAGCAACCATCGAAGACTGGATTCCGAAAATATTAGCGGCACAGGAGCCGGACGGTTATTTGCAGACAGCTTTCACGCTGAGCAATCGCCAGCGATGGTCACCTCGGACTCGTGAAGACCACGAAGGCTATGTTGCAGGTTACTTGCTCGAAGCGGCTGTTGCTCATCATATAATGACAGGGGGCAAGGATTTACGACTGTACAATGCCGCGAAAAAACTTGCCGATTGCTGGAACGATAACATCGGACCCGCTCCCAAAAAGCCCTGGTATGACGGCCATCAGGTTATGGAAATGGCTCTTGTGAGATTTGGGAGATATGTAAATAAAATCGAGGGACAGGGCAAAGGCGATAAGTACATCGAACTGTCGAAGTTCCTGCTCGATTGTCGCGGCGGGGGAAGTGAATATGACCAGAGCCATCTGCCGGTTGTGCAGCAGTATGAAGCTGTAGGTCACGCCGTACGTGCATCGTATTCCTATGCAGGTATGGCTGACATAGCGGTTGAAAAACATGATATCGATTATATCAGCGCCGTAAATTCGCTTTGGGATAATATCGTCAATAAGAAATATTACATTACAGGCGGAATAGGCAGCGGCGAAACTTCTGAAGGTTTCGGTCCAAACTATTCGCTCAGGAACAATGCATATTGTGAATCATGCTCGAGCTGCGGTGAAATCTTTTTTCAGCACAAAATGAACCGCCTCTACCACGATGCCAAATATGCGGACCTGTACGAAGAGACACTGTATAACGCGTTGCTTGGTTCGGTTTCTCTGGATTGTAAAGTGTTCTATTACCAGAATCCGCTGGATTCGAGCGCACCGCGAACCGAATGGCATAACTGTCCATGCTGTGTCGGAAATATCCCGAGAACGCTGCTCAACCTGCCGTCACTGATGTATATGAAAGACAGCGACAGTATTTATGTCAACCTTTTCATCGGCAGTACCGTAAAAATTGAAAATATTGCAGGCACAAACGTAGAGATGGTGCAGATTACCGATTACCCCTGGAGCGGCAATGTGTCTGTTACTGTCAATCCGCAGGCTGAAAAGAATTTCAGTATAAAGGTTCGAGTGCCCAATCGCCAGGTCAGCAGTTTGTATAAGACTGAGCCGCAGGCTGATGGAATTACTTCAATTTCAGTTAATGGCGCAAAGATAACTCCTGCGATTGAAAATGGATACGCGGTAATAACACGTTCATGGAAGTCAGGCGATAAAATTGAGCTGGAACTGCCTATGAAAGTTCAGTTAGTTAAAGCTGATGAGAGAATAGAAGCAAATAGAGGCAAGGCAGCGCTTCGCTACGGCCCATTGATTTACAGTATCGAGCGTGTTGACCAGGATTTGAATAAGATTTTGAATACGAAAGCAGCTCTTACGACCGAATGGAGACCTGATTTATTAAATGGTGTTATGACAATAAAAGGCGCTTTTACAGATGGCTCACAAATGATTGCTATTCCCAATTACACCAGAGACAACCGCAATCGTCAGACGGGAGCAGCTCGCGGAAGAGGCGGCCTGAATTCTATAGTCTGGATACGGGACCAATAGTATAGGATATTGTTGATATTATCCGTTTTTCTGTTATTTATCCAGGCAAGTAAAACGTATTACTTTTGAGCATGGAGAATATCCTTTATATCTTTCAAAGTTAATACGCCGATAGTTGCGATTTTTATTTTGCCTTCCGGATCAATGAAAAAAGTCGTAGGAATCGCGCTGATTTTGCTGTAAGGGGCAGCAAGTTTAAGCGGGTCAGCTACAAGAATAGTATAATTCATTTTGTTCTGTGATACGAACTGCTTTACTGTATTTTCCTTGCCGGTTTCTGTTGAAATACCTAAAATTGCAAGCTCGTCTTCGCTCACAGTTTTACGCAGTTCTATAAAGTCGGGAATTTCTTTCTTGCACGGCGGACACCATGTCGCCCAGACATTAATAATCAAATTTTTGCCTCGATAGTCGCTGACTTTATGTTGTTTGCCTGTAATATCAGTAATTGTAAAATCCGGTGCAGGCTTGCCGAACCACTCCTTAAAAGAAGGTTCCCATGTCTTTGCGGATTTAATAACTTCCGCCAATGTTATTGCCGGTTTCGCTGAGACTGAAGTTATAGTTTCGAGAGCGGCAAAATCAATTGTATTGGACATTTGAAAAGTACTTGACCCGGGAACTGTCGAAATTTCCGTTATAATCTGAGGTTTCTGTTCATTCCCTGAACCTTTGGCGGCTTTGCCTCTTATCGTTATCTTATACGGTTTGGAGCGGTCAATTATTAACTCGACTAATGAGGCGGGATTGTTGTCAATTACAGGTGATTTCCAAATTGGACTTTGGTTGCCTATTATTGCTTCCTGAATTGCCATACCGCGAGAAGGATTTATCTGGAAGCTGAGCTTGCCATTATTGACTTCAATAACCTGCATACCGGCTGAAATGTTAAATTTCTGTACTGTCCACGGATATTCACAGTCTGGTGTAAGTTCTGTGCCTTTTATAATCATTTTTTCTTTAACCAGGTTATTTCCCGCTTCATAGAGAGTAATTGTTGTTTGTTGATTGGATTGAGCGGCTGCGGCGGAGGTTTTAGCTGTAACGAGTATCAAAGAAATTACAAGTGATATGATTAAAATCGAGGCTATTTTTTTCATTTGATTCTTCCTTACCAAAAATAATTTGAAATTTTCTATTTATTGTTCATTTTACGCTAATTTGCTATATTATGTTCGTTCTTCAGGCAATTTTATAATATTTTATAGTTTTTGCCAGTACAATGTTAATCAGAATTTAAATGAAAAAAAAAGTTAATATCCCGCCAACTCGTGCTATGCAGCGTACTTCACAAAGTAGTCGGCGCAAAGTTTGCCAGGTTATTATTTTTGAATTCTTCGCGTCTTAGCGCCTTAGCGGGAAAAAACCGTGGAATCAGTGAAATCTGTGTCTAAAAATACAAAACAATATTCTTTTCCAAAAGAAAAACGAATTTGCAGCAATAAAATATTCGTATCTGTTCTATCATCAGGCCAGCGCGTAGGGTGGGGTTCTACCCCACCATTGATGACAATCTATAAAGCCCCCAACGAGTGCGGCTTCTCCCGTATAGGAATTTCTGTCAGTAAGTCTTACGGCAATGCTGTCAATCGAAACCGTATTAAACGTCTCATTCGAGAAGTGTTCAGACTCAACCAGCATCAAATCCCGGCAGGCTTCGATTACCTCGTACTCATAAAAAGACGAAGACCCGCTGTGGTGGAAATAATCGAAAATCCTTCCTTCGAGCAGATAAAAGACTCCTTTCTGAGCCTCGTAATTCAGAAAAAATGACTTAACCAGAGAACACGATAATTGATAAAATTGGAATTCACGGCTGTCGAATTATTTATTTTGATGCTGCTTCTGCATGCAGTTTCAAACCAAGCGCGGAAATAACTTTTAATATAGTGTCAAATCCTGGCGTCCTGTCTCCTGAAAGGGTTTTGTAAAGGCTTTCTCGTGACAAACCTGCTTCGCGTGCAACTTGAGACATACCTTTTGCTCGAGCAATATTTCCCAGAGCCTTGGCAATAAAAGCGGCGTCGCCATTTGCCTGTTCCATACAAGCTTCGAGATAAGCAGCCATTTCTTCCGGATTTCGTAAATGTTCAGCAACATCGTATTTTGTAGTAACGGTCTTTGCCATATTCATTTCCTAAAGATTCCTTGCTAAACGCTGGGCAAGTTTAATATCTTTGTTTTGTTTTTTCTTATCACCGCCAGCCAGAAGGATTATTACTGTTTGCCCAATCTTTTTGTAATAAACTCTGTAACCTGGACCGTAATCAATCCGCAATTCTAAAACACCATCGCCCACAGATTTTACATCACCTGGATTGCCCAGTGATAATCGTTCAATTCGTACCAGAATCCTTGCTCTTGCGCGAATATCGCTCAAAGAATCAATCCATCTGGCGAAAATTTCAGTTTTACGGATTTCAATCATTATTTAATAGTAGCCAGCTGGCTACTCTTTGTCAATAAAAATACTCGTCTAAATCAAATTATATTTCCTGATTTTTTAAGTAGCTACCAATTGTCCCCAATCTGAATATTGCTTATACTTAATACCTGCCACGATGAAAAAAATGAACAATTGATTATATGAATACCGTTTTCAAATCCTTTCGGAAGCTCACTTTTTTTATCTTCTGCTATGATAGTATTGTCTTCCGTTGCTTTAGCTTTTTCGAGACCTTCATGAATTCTCTGTTCGACACTTTTGGGTTTGGGATCCGGAAGACCTTTCTCTTCAAAAAGTTTTCGACGAGCTATCTCAGCCTCTTTTGCCAATTTTAATATTCTTTGGTACTCTTCATCTTCTTCTAAATTCGGTTCTGCAGGCAATCCCGCTTCTAAGTGAATTTGCCGTGTCTTTTCAGTCCTCGTCATTATGATAGGTGATCCCGTGTTAGGTAAAAATACTGATGCAAATCTTTCGTTATCGATATCTATAAATCCAAGTAAAATGCCAGCAACATTATCAGGACCTATCAATATTGCAGGTAAAGAATCAAGCTGGATTTTTTCAAAAGGTATAGTATCAATTTTAACAGTTCTCCCTCTTGTCCTAAGAAACAGTTCAATATTTTCTTTTAGATTTGAAATATTGCCATCGAGATAGTCCTGTTGAAGCAGAATAGCATTTTTCATACCTGAAGACACTTGTGTTTTTGTCAAGTTAACAATGAAAGAATCTTCATTTGCAAGAACTTGAAGTCGCTCTCTTGAATTATCGGGATTTAATAACCTTCTTCTTATAATTGGTTTGATAATTTTACGTTGTTGAACTCTTGATTCGGTTTTTTGTTCGGGAGTTTGTCCTTTTGGAATATTTTCTCTTTCAATAGCCTCCTTCGCCTCCTCAGTAAAGGATTTCCAATCAGGATTATCTGGACGTCGAGTATTAGCAGAATTTCTTTCGGATCGAATGACATATTGAGGGTCACCTCCAGAACCATTGTATCCAAAGAAAAGAATCTTGTTTTCATTCTGTATGTAATTCAAAATGCTTGAAAGCGAAGCAGCAATTTCTGAAATTTCTATTGGATCAGTTCCAATTGTTGTTTTAGCAGTTGCTACCAATGGAACGTTTTCGATAAAGGATACTTGTTTGGCAGTCGAAAGATTTAATTGTTTTTTGGGTAATCCATTAATCTTGAGGTTCTTCAGGAAGTAATCAGGTTCGGCGGTTGTCGCAGAAAAGGCAATAATATTAAATGAGCCGCTGCTTTCTGCAACAGCAATATAGCCTACTCGACCTTCTTTGTTTTTCAGCCAACAGAGATATAAATCATTGCCGTTTATTGTGCTGATAGTCTGAACTTCATCAACTTCTGCTTTTTCAAAGTAAGGGATTTTTAAGGTAGATTCGTTTAATTGTTTTATCGAATTATTCACAAATGTTGTCAATTCATTGGAAGGTGCGCCCAGAACGATAACTGAAAAAGATAGAACAACAAGGCAAAAAGCAAATTTAATCAAAATCCTCATTTTTAAAACCTCCTGATATTTTTCCGAAAAATCTTTCAAACTGAAAGTATAAATTTACAGTTATTGATGTGCTTGTCAATAAATATTTTGTTCAGGATAAATATTTGCCTGTGAATACTTTTTACCGCCAGCAGGGGGTGTGTAGAGATTATAGCTTTTTCTTTTAGAAGGCTTATAATGACATGAGAATGTCATATTGTAATGAAATTTCGAATAATGATGGCTGTCAATATTTTTAGCCAACCTTATTTTTAACTCCGCAAAGGCAGGCAAGCGCATCGTTTTTTCTTTTCTTTGTGAAAATAGTCATTTAGCTTTTAGAATTTGGTTATAAAGGATCGGGCAGGTATCTATGTTAGGCGGGAGGGTATCTTGAAAACTCTCTGTTCTCGGAATAGATTGCATAGGTCTGACCTGCTCACCATTTTGAAATATAACCGATGATTCAATAAGATTGAGATGTCCATCATTAAACTGATATGCATACTCTGTGAGGGTGGTTCCATAGAACTCGGTGATCTTTATTTGCTTTGTATTGGGATCTGTCCAGAAATGGTCCGGAGTAAGTTTACTTATTTGCTCAGTGAGAGAATTGCGATAGAATTGTTTCGTTTCCGGATCATATAACCAGAAGAAAATTCTCCCCCATTTAGCACCACCATGCTGGAAAACACCAATATCAGTATAGCCGTCAAAGTTGATATCCGTTTTTTTCAGTTTCCATTGTACCCAGTACATATATGGTTCGTCCATTTCGACAGGGATTATCTGCACACTGGAGTTTTCTGATGCCCGAATCCATCCAACAAGAAAGTTGCCATTGGGAAGAGCCTCAGCATTTTCTGCTGCTATAAGCTCAAAGTAATGTGTGCCTGAACCATCCTTTTTGCAACCAGAAAATAGGAGCGATATTGCAATAAAACATACTGTATAGATGGAAGTTACTGTCTTAACCATATTTTCATAAAACTATTGAATATTACTTTATAAAGATCATATCGGAAACTTGGATGTGAAAAGTTTAATAGAGAACAGTAAATACTCTTTTCACGGCTTGATAGTGAAAGTTGAAAATTGCCGTGTCATTTCGCTCCTTCTAAGGACAAAAGGATTTTTGAACTAAAAACCGCTTTTTTTAATTCCAGATGTATGCCGTGAAGCGGCTTCAGTGCTCTCGATGACTTTAGAATTGCAGTCTGCAATGAAATCAACGGTTTTAGCTGGTTATGAGTTTATAGGCTCTAATCAGCTCGGCTACGCTCCATGCCTGGGCGAAGCAGCCTTTGGGATTGTGGGGCGGGTCGCCGTCAAAGATTTCCGAGACGCTTCCGATGCAGCTATCCTCGATTAAGTGCCGGAGCAAAGGCTGAATCATTTCTTCTGCACCTCTTTTGCTTTGATAAGAAAATTGATTTACTTTCAGATAGCTTTCAATGAACGGCCCAATCAAAAATGCCCAGACAGTGCCCTGATGATAAGCTTCATCGCGAAGTCTTTGCGGGCCTGTGTATATGCCTTTGTAATTCTTTGAGGATGTGTTTAATGTTCGCAGGCCGTAAGGTGTCAGGAGATTTTCCTGAACAGCTTTAACGACTGCCTTTTGCTGCCGGTCTGTCAATGGTGAGTAATCAAGTGACACTGCATATATCTGATTCGGACGGAGGCTGTCATCGATTATTCCATCAGTTGTAATGCAGTCATTAAGATAATTTTTTTTCTCATTCCAGAAATGGCCGCAGAAACTTGTTTTTACATCGTCTGCCATTTCCTGGTAGTGTTGTGACTTTTTAATTTCTTTGTCAGGTGTTTTACTTATTTCAGACTGCTCGGTATAGAATTTTGCCATCAGGCGAAGGCAGTTATACCAGAGTGCGTTAATTTCCACAGCCTTGCCGTATCTCGGAGTAAATGTAATGCCGTCAAATTTTGCGTCCATCCATGTTAATTGAGTTTGCGCATTACCAGCGGTAATAAGCCCGTCAATATCTGCGTGGATATCATAACGAGTTCCGTTTTCATAGGCGTTTATAATTTCTTCAATAGCAGGAATCATCTTCTTTATGAAAGTTTTCGTATCGTTAGTTGCCTGAAGATACTGGAAAGCGGCGTTGATAAACCATAAAGAGGCATCTACACTGTTAAAACATGCTGTGTTTTTATTATCTTCATAACGCGAAGGTATCATGCCCTTGTTCAGAGCGGAGGCAAAAGTTGTCAGGACAGACTTTGCTTCGTCGAAACGACCTGTCGAGAGCAGAAGGCCCGGCAGGGCAATAAAAGCATCTCTGCCCCAGTCCATGAACCATGGGTAGCCGGCAATGATTGTTGTTCTGGGAATTTCCTGCTTATTTCGTTTAACGATAAACTGATCCGCCGCCATGTACAGCGTCTCGTCAATAAAAGAATGTGGAATAGTTATTCTGTCGTTGTCGGATACAGGAATGTCATTGCTGTTTCTTTCTATACCCGTCAAAAGGTTTTCCTGATAAATTTGTAAATCTTCCAGTTCCGCTTTAATATCAGTATGAATTTGCTGGTTATTGTCAGTGTTGTTTTCATATGAAAACAGGCTTGCCCAGAGAACGATTTGTGTCGTGGCATTTATGCTGGTCTTAAAAAATCCAGGCGTCCATAAATCTTCGGTATAATTCAAGCCTCTTTCCCTGTTGTCACGGTAAATAAAGTTGAACCACCACTGCGGATCTTCCACAAACTGTGCGGCTGGGCAAGTCAAAACCAGTTCGCAGCCATCGGGATTGTCTCGCCTGATTGATACACCCTGTTCCAGAAGAATAGAATACAAAGGCGCATCGGATTTTTGTATCGAATGAAAGTCGCGAAGTCCCGCCAGAGGTCTGATGAGGAATTCAGCAGGCGCAGGAACATTTGTAAAGTCATAAACTATAGCTGCTGTGTCTGCATCGCGAAGAAGGTATATGGATTTTGTCAGCTTAAACCTGTTTTTCGATTCATTGTCACCAAGTTCATAACAATAATGTACGCCCGTGTCCCTGTGGAACTGTCTGAGATATTGAAAGCTGTTCGGATCAAATTTATCTGAGAACTCGCATGTAGATAAATTGTACGTTTTCCCATTGCATATAACCATATCGAGGCAATTGGAAAGAGCCATTACTCTTTTTGCCGGCGGGTCGAGTGCGCCTATGAGCAGGCCGTGATAGCTGCTTGTGTTGCATCCGGCTATAGTAGAGGAAGCATAACCGCCGCAGCCGTTTGTTAAGAGCCATTGTCTGCTTAAGAGATTATCAATAGATTGAGCTTCCGTTGATATTGACAAGATATTTTTATTGTATTTTTTTCGCAATGTAAGCACGTTTCAACTCCATTTGATAACATTTCGAAGAACTTGTTTTATTCCGCAGCATTATTTGTAATTTGGTAAAGTCCATTTCTGATGGAATTAAACAGTTTTGTCAGTAGCCTGTAAATCCGTTAAGTTTTTGTTTTTTGATTCTATTATTTTTAAGTTTCCCGCTATTTTCTCCTTAAGGAGCCCAGGAAATTGCTGCGGTTCTGAACAAGAATTGCCCCCATCTGATTTTGTTTTGTTAATTTCCTGAGATTTCTTTTCTGTGATATTCCCGGTGTCAGCACATCGCCTCTGCACATTATCCAAAACGTTCATAAAGTTTATATAAGATTCATAAGGCGAATCATATGGATTAAAATATTTATGCACGTCCCCGTCTGAAAAATACTTTGTGCACATATAGTAAAAATGATCCGAGGTCTGTAATTTCCGCCAGTCAGAAATAAGTCTTTCGTCACCGGTTTGTTTGATTCGATGTTCAAGGCGGTATAGTTCGTGTATCGCATTCGACTGCATAGCATTGCCCAGCCATGCGGAAAGGTCTCTTTCCGTATCAGCCCAGCTTATGATATGCGGTACATCAATCGTGCCGATAGTGTCATATGCTTTTACAACTTCGCTCGGTGTTTTGAAATTATTGTCGGGATGCCTGAGTATCTCTTCAGGCAAATGACGCATAAAATTGAAAATGCCCGTGTCTTCCCACTGGTGCTCGCCGAAAGTTTCGTAATCCATGAAAAGATTGACTACGGTGCCGTTACCATTGACATTATTGATCCAGTTCGCGAATTTATCCGCAGTAAGAGGCCATTGCGCCCAGTCACGATTTGAAAACCTGAAGGCAATATCATCGCTGAGCGAATAATTTTTCAGCAGAAGCTTGAGTTTATCGCATCCGAGAGGCTTATATACGAAGTTCGGGCTTCTGTAACCTAAAATATGGTCTGCGCCTTCAGTTATAATCGCATCAAAGCAGCCCATGGATTCGATATAAGCGGCCAGGTCGTTATTGTAGATTAATTCGGTATTTCTGAATACTCTCGGTGTTTGCCCGAAGTAATATTTTATTGCATCGATATGTTTCTGAATCTGCTCGGCAAACTCGTTTCTTGAGTAAAGGAAACTGAGGCTGTGATAGTATGTTTCAGCAAGAAATTCGACGCAGCCTGTATGTGCGAGTGCATCGAAAGTGCTTAGAACTTCGGGCGAATAACGTTCGAACTGTTCGAGCAAGGTGCCGGTTATACTGTAAGCAATTCTGAATTTTCCATCAAAACGATTTATCGTTTCGAGAAGCAGGCGATTTGTTGGAAGATAGCACTTATTGGCGACCTTTCTGCAAATCGAAGCGTTTTTGTGTTCGTCGAAGTAATCCCAGTTAGAATCGAAAACTGTATAATGTCTCAATCGGGAAGGCTGATGAACCTGAAAATAAAAACATATAGATGACATAATCGTCTTTCGTACTGCTTATATTATATTGTGTAGTTACATAACCGCATCACGCAGGACGTAATACGCGTTACATATTTACACACCTGCGGGAGCTAATGTTTCTTCGTAAATTTTAGCACATTTTGTTGCCGAGTCAATCCATCGCAGTTTTCTTACTTCAAAATTTCCATGACTTCGTAAAGTCATCTGCAGCGGGGGGTATTTCAGTACTGCTATAATTTTATTTGCGATCTCGTTTACATCCCAGAAATCTACTTTCAAAGCATGCATAAGGACTTCAGAAACGCCGCTTTGCTTGCTGATAATTACAGGAACATCATGGTCAAGAGCTTCCAGAGGAGCTATGCCGAAAGGTTCTGAAACGGACGGCATCACATAGAGATCAGCCATTTTATAAATTTTTTGTACGTCCTCACCCCTGAGAAAACCGGTAAACAGTACCTTGTGCCCGATACCAAGCTGGGCTGCCATTTCTATTGATTTATGAATTAAATCACCTGAGCCTGCCATTACAAATTTGACGTTACTCATTACTTCCAGGACTTTTTTAGCTGCAAGAAGGAAATACTCCGGTCCTTTCTGCATTGTGATTCTGCCTAAGAAAAGGACAATTTGTTCTTCCTTTTTTATTCCTGTATCAGACAAGTTTGTCCAGTTGCCGTTTCTTTCGACGCCGTTATAAACGACTTCAACTTTGTCGCCGCTTATGCCATATCGACTTATTACAATATTCCGCGTAAAATGGCTTACGGCAATGATTTTATCGGCACGTTCCATGCCGAGGCGTTCGATATCATAAATCATCTGGTTGACATGCTCTCCGCTGCGGTCGAATTCAGTAGAGTGTACGTGTATTACCAGAGGTTTTCTGCTCAATGCAGCGACAGCAATTCCCGCCGGATACGTCATCCAGTCATGAGCATGAACAATATCAAATTCTTCGTACATAGCTAATTCAGCGGCCATAGCGGCGTATCGATGAACCTCTGTGTACATGTCATGGCTGTAATCGGAAGATGACAATGACTTGCTTGATAAAATGCTGTTATTGCCAAATAACAGTCGCTTTTGTCTTAAAATCTCTTCAATTTGCCTCTGATAAGTTTCCGGCGTTGAATATGGCTGCAAAGTCGAATCTAAAGTATGGAACTTCACATTCTTTAATTCGTGAGTAACAAATGAAGATTCCGACATGTGAGAATTTGGGGTTAGAAGTTTTACATGAGTAGCATATTTACTCTCGACCATCTTGGGTAAAACGAATGTAACTTTCATGCCAAGTTGATCCATAGCCTTGGTAAGACCGTAACAAGCCGTGCCAAGACCGCCGCTGATAAACGGTGGAAATTCCCAACCTAACATGAATATTCTCATATAATTTACCCGTAAATTACTTTAAATGTCTTATAATTATTTCTTAATCTTCTTTTTATTTTGCTCTTCGTATAAAACGACTTTCCAAATTCGATAAAGCCTTACACTAAGCCGAACAGCCAATAAAATCCTCTATCGGCAGGAAAAAAATTAACCTTAACCTGCTTTTGGCGAAAATTATAAGGCATTTGCTCCTGTACTACTAATATAAATCGGGATTTTTATTGAATTTAGTCCAGAAAATTTTTAAAAAACTTTAATTTTGCTGCAGATATGTTTTTTTCTTACCCGAAATATATAAAACGAGCCATTCCTCCAGTCGAGAGGCGGAATGGCTTGTTCCAAATGGCTTTATCACAAATGTTTGATGCACTACCAGAAGGTTTTTGTAATTAAGCTCGCCTCTCTGGTTTATGGTAAAACTTTTCTCAAAAGTCTCGTTTTACAGATCCTGTGCCTTGACTGTACTGCGGCGATTGGCTTTGGTCCGGGCAATTGCTGCATCAAGCATTGCATAGACCTTATCACTGATAGGTTCAAGTGCATCAGATGATGTCATCATCTTTTTGCTCTTAATGTAAGCCTTTACCTTACTGGCTACGATCAATGATTCTCTTTTCTTTGTTGCCATTCAAGAAACCTCCTTAATTCAAAAATTATCCTTAATTAAATAGTCCGGCATCACTCGAACAGTCCGGAACAACAGTTAATATTGATGTTATTACATATGTACAATGGAGTTGCAACAAAAAAATTCAAAAAATGAAAAGAAAATTATGCAAAAACAGGAAGTTCTTAAAAATATAAGCAAAAAGCTCTTTTTGCCCATTTGTCTGCATTATACAATAGTTTTCATATTTTCACTTTTTTTTCTTTTGTAACTGCAAATTTTGATTATATACCTTCATAATTTTGACGAAAATAATACAAAATAATGAATGTTTAACAGGAACAGGGATTGCGGCTAAGCTGTCCCTTATGGGAGAAGATGAGGTATTCTTAGCCCGATAATTAACAAATATTATGATGTTTGGAGAATAAAAATGTCAAGAAGATCGAAAAAAATTCACAAATCTAATGCGAATTTAGAGGGCTACGTGGTTGTTGTATTTGCAGAGGATACAGGGCAGGCATTGGAATACAAACATTTGCTGGACAATAATGACATTCCGGTTGTTATAAATGAAAACACTGAGCAGGGTAAGGATGAATTAGCCGAAAATGAAATAGCTGTCATGGTTCCGGAAGAATACATCGATGAAGCACATGTTGTTATTGAATCTCAGCAGGCTTATGACGATTTTTATGATTTTGCATTGGATGAAGATAGCGAAGAAGATTTCGATGCTGATTTCTTTGATGACGAATATTAATTGATACTATATCCTGCATACCATGTATTAAGTCAGGCAGAATATCAAATACAGAACGGAGAACGCAAATGACAGAAGAGTCGCGAGCAAACAGGCGTGAGAAAAGAACAAGTGTCGTTGACAGACGTTTGGGGCTGGATAGAAGAAGAGGACCCGGAAGAAGGCTGGCTGAGGAGAGGAAATCTGCCGAAGAGGGGCAGATGTCACAGGAGCAGTTCGATTTTCTTATGGCAATTGACGAGTATAAGCAAAAAAATTCGAGACCTTTTCCGACCTGGACAGAGGTGCTTGATGTTATAAAGGCGCTTGGTTATAGAAAAGTTGCTGAACCGCAGTCAATCGAGAAAATCAAAAAACTCAGCGAACCAGAAGCGGAACCTGTAGAATTATATCAGCAGTGACAGGCAGAGATCCAAAAGAGAAGATTCTGGTTTCGCCGTATAAAGCGTTTTTAAAAACTGCGATTATAATTATTCATTCATAAAACCGAATTACCTGGAATTAATGTTCTGGATACTTCTGCATCCATTGCGGCCAGTCTTTCGATAATACGCCGCCTGAAGTTGTCCATACACCATCTGTATTAAATTGCTTATGCCATTTTAAAGTCCACAGTTCTTTAAGATCAACCGATCGTACTGAAGTATCCATAAAAAGCATGTTTGGACCTCCGTTGTGCCGATCGAGACAATAGGTACTCATATTTGAACCGGATAGTTGTATTCCTTCTAAAGCCGGTGGGGAATCGGTATCGCGAGGTTCACTGCCATCCCACATACATGCTCCCATTAAAGGGATTCGTGCTGCATTTTTTGCCAGCATATTACGCCAATAAAGCGGACGGTCACTTATTGAAATACCATATGTCCCTAAAATTCCCTCATCAAGAGGATTATGTGCCCAGCCATTAATACCATAACTGCCGTATTGACCTTTAATTCCCCATGAAGGAATCCGGCTATCATAATAACCCGGATCACCATACTTGCCCCAGGCTGTAAACGTACTCGGAACATTGCCGGGTATTGTGTGGAGAAATTTCTTTGCCGAGGGGCACAAACGCACATCATCCACACCTTGATGATAAGTCATTAGATCAACCATCCACATTGTTCCGCCATTCCATCCGGTTGGAAGGCTCTGATTATTATCCTGTGCATATAAAGTAAACATAATGCCCCATTGCCTCAAATTCGAAAGACAGGCTACTGATTTTGCCTGATTTCTTACTCTTTTAAGGCTCGGCATGAGTATTGATAAAAGAAGTGCAATGATAGCAATAACAACCAAAAGCTCGATTAATGTGAAACCATAACTTGATTTTTTTCGCTCGTTCATGTCGAGCAAACCCCATACAAACATTAATAGTTTAGATTTGGGATGTTCATTTCATTTCCAAAACAAATCTAATATTCGAGTATTATTGCTGTCTTCAATCAATATTCAACAGCAATAAGCATATACTATGGATTGTAAGTTTTTGAAAAATCGTTTCTGGAGTTAGTAACAGTAAAAGAGCCGTCTTTTTTTGCAGTTACCTTTATCATTTTACCCTGACATTGTTGTTCCTGCTCCATGTTTGCAATGAATTGCTCAGGAGTATTCTTTTCCTGTCCTGCGGCGAATGAATAATGAAGCTGCCATAAGTCCTGAATTCCGGGAGAGCTTTTGATAATATCATAAACAACGGCTTCACCGCCTTTTCTTGGCCCGTTATTCATTATTGCTGTTTTGGGGGCGATTGCGTGAATTAGAAATTTGGAATTTGATACCTGAAAGCCGTGATGACTCACCATGAAAAGATCGACCGTGCCAACTTTATTGTCGGGACACATTAGATCAAATTCCACAGGTGCGAGCAAATCAGCCAGGTCGAGCATTTTGAATTTTCCAAACTCGTATAAAAGTCCTATCGAACCAATATTATTATCTGCTCTTGCAGTCGGTCTTGTTTCTGCTGCGAACTCATTCGGCTTGCCGGCTCCTTCAAGAGGCTTGGTAATTGCATTGCCTCCGGCGGTGACTACCGTTATTTTTAAACCTTTTACGGGGATTGTGTCACCCGGTTTCACTGAAACTCGTTTTCGCTCACCAATTGCGTTAATATAGGAATCGTAATCCCTGTTTCTCCTGTTACCGAATGAAGGGATTGGGTCACCATGATCGAAGAAGATTTTACCCGGAATATTTGCATCAACGGAAGCAATATTCCCCGAGTGGTCTGTGTCATAATGTGTTGCTATGACGTAATCAAATTCCTTTATTCCGAGAGATTTTGCTGTTTCAATTACTCGTTTTGTATCTCTGTTATCCGGTCTGGGATAACCAGCATCAATAAGCATCTTTTCACCATCGGGAGTCGTGATAATCATGGCTTTACCACCGCAGGTGTCTATAACGTATATATCAAGAGTATTTGGGTCGGTTGCTGCATATGCATTTGAAGCTGCAGCTATAAAAATGAACAATACAAATAATATGCAAAAATACAAAATTTTCATATAAGTTTCCTTTTAGCTTTTGTAATTGATTCATTAAATATTTTAAATTTTACCTTTGATAAATATGATTTACAAGTTTCATTCTTCAATATATTTAATCCATGTTACTTGTTATTCTTGGAATTTATCTTGCGCTTGCTTCGTACACCATTTCTCCATCTTCATTGAGGTGCCACCAAGGCCCGGCCATTCCGCGGGATCCGCCGCCCATTATCATTCTTCTTGCTTGCGCGTCATCCAGAGCGACAGGCTTGTCAAACTCAGGAGTCGGTTCAAAATAACCTGTTTTTGCGAGATATTCCGGCTCCCTCAGATATTTCCTGACGACCTCATCATTAAGCTCGATACCCAATCCAGGCCTTTCAGGAACAGTATAGCATCCATCCTGAATCAACGGCTTCGGGACTCCTGTTACAAGATCGTCCCACCATGGCATATCCATAGCATGATTTTCCATGGAAATGAAGTCTGGAATTGTACAGGCACAATGAACACTGGCCATAGCGCCTACCGGCGAACATGCACAGTGAAACATTGTTTTGACTCCATATCTATATGCATAGTCACATATTCTCTTTGTTTCAAGAAGTCCGCCCGATGTCAACATGTCACAGTGAGTGATATCTATTGCGCCCTGATTTATAAAGGGCTTGTAACCTTCGAAGCTGAAAAGGTCTTCGAAACCAAGAGATGGAGTCGCGGAGCCTTCGCAAAGTTGTTTGTTACGTTCTACGGCATTCTGTCCGCCATAACCGATTACGTCTTCTATGTATTCGAGGTGATATTGAGGTTGAGCCATAAACTCACCCAGCGCAATGCCTGATTCTACAGTCATCGAGCCAAAGTGATCAGCGCCCAATGTTATGTCGTATCCGATAGCTTCTCTGACAGCCAGAACATATTCGCCCCATATCTTTAGACCCTCTTCAGTAGCAGCAGTTCCTCTCATGCCGCCTCCCATCATGCCTCCTCTACCACCTCTGCCTCTCGTTCCACTTGTACCACTGAGCTTGCCTGTCACAAGCCATGGACGCAGGTCCATCTTCAGATGTTTGAGTTTGAACTTATCAACACGGATTTTCGCTCTGTCAGCATAAACCTCAGCGTCCTCATTTGCATCAGTGTCCCCATAGATCGGGATTTTGTCTCTGATTTTAGGACCCAGTATTTTATAAGATGGAACTCCCAGCGTTTTTCCAGCTATATCGAACAGTGCCATATCGACAGCGCTAAAACCTCCTCCCTGACGTCCATTCCCAGCCCATGGTCTTATAGTCTCCATAATACTTTCGATATCAAGAGGGTCTTTGCCGACCAGCAGCGGCTTGAGAATCAGCGCAGTAGTCAAAGAGCCGGCATCTCGAACCTCTCCAAGACCATAAACATCCTGATTTGTATAAATCTTTATAATAGGATAGTCATAATTAGCCGCAACTGTACAGCCGCGAATATCGGTTATTTTAAGATCGGATGGTCGGGAAAATGTTTTGGCTGGATTTATTGCAAGACCTGTCAGAACCATTCCTGCAAAACCTGTCGTCTTTTTCAGAAATGAACGTCTATTCATGTTGTCTGCTCCTATCGAATTTTTAATAAAAAAGCATTAGTTCTAAAATATATTATAATGCCTTTAAATGTTTTTATCTCGAACCCATACCCCTTACACCTCTGACTGCTCTTCCGGGCAGATTTGATCTTATTGCTATAATCTGAGCATGTCCCTCTTCGTCTGTATTACCACTGTAAAAACCAATTAAAGTGCCGGGAGTAAAGTAAAAAGCATCTCCAGCTTTAGACGGATGTCGTATCTCTTTCCCCTCTGAATCAGAACCTGCCACCATGTCACCATGCCCCTTCAGGACATAATAGATTTCTTCTTCTACAGGGTGATTGTGCGGGATATTGGTCCCGCCTGCGGCAAAATCCATGAGAAAGAGGCTGTTGGCCTGACTTGCTGCCGCAATCTTGTCGCGCTGACTAAAAGTAGTCCCCATAAGAAGTTTGAATTGCGTGGTAGGGCCATGCTGACCTAAAATCTGGAGCTGCACATCATCGGCATTTGCAAGCATTATTTTTTCTGTCGGGCGCACTGTTGTTCCTTCCGGAATTTTATATCCCATAATCAGTAATCGGACAGACTCTTTTGATGTGTTTGAAATTCCATGTTCAACTCCTGCAGGCAGATACATAAAATCATCTTTTTTAACAGGGACTTTTTCCTGGCCATAAATCAGGGTACCGTTGCCATCAATGATATAATATATCTGTTCCTGGTTATCATAATTTACTATCTTGCTGCTTCCGCCGGGATCAACGGTTAATTCGCCAAAACATGCAACTGCGTTAACATCGTGAGCATTCGGGTCACCCAGACCAAACAACGGCTTATAGTGTGCCGTTTCGGTGCCGATGTCAATCGCCTGTTCTTTCACATCGGAAACTGTTCTTCGCAGGAAAGCAGGTTTTGCGGCAAATGTCGAAGACGAAAGAAAAAACATGCATAATATAGAATTGTAAATAAAATGCTTTAACATAACGTACCTCCAGATAAAAATATGAGAACACATTTATCAGTTACCAAAATGCAGAAAGTTTTTGTCCGCCTTTGGCGGATTAACTTTAGTTCACTTTAGCACACTTCAGGCATTTATGTTCACTTTTATTTCCTGTCACTGACATTGCACTGTGACGGTCGTATCAGGCAAACCATCACAAGATGCTTTTACAGTCGCTTTGCCTGTCTTGCCTTCAATCGAGCGGAGAATTAACATTGCCTTGCCGTAAAAGAGTTTTCTACTGTTTGCCATGAAAGGTTCAATTGAAAGCGGATTACCATTGCCAACAGCGGCTATTTCAATCTGTCCATCGGCAGTGAAATTAACTGTATTATCAGCCAGGGGGCAAAGATTTCCATCTGCATCGATCATTTCGACAAGCACATAAGACAGGTCGCAGCCATCGGCTTTTATTACATTACGATCGGGAGTAAGTTTGAGTTTGGCAGGCTGGCCTGCTGTTTTCATAACGGCTTCGCCGATGGTTTTGCCCTCTTTATAGGCAACTACCTTTAATTGCCCGGGCTCATATGTGACATCGTTCCACATTAATCGATACAAACCTGTAACGTTATAATAAGCCTTATCAGGTGACATCGTATTGAGTATAAATTCACTTATGCCGTTAACGCCATCCTGAGAGCTTGTGAATTCAATGCGTACGTAACGTGCGTTTGCTTCAAATTCGTGCCGTGTGCCTCCCCCAAATCCTCCTCCAAATCCGCCCATACCCCCGAATCCGCCTCCTCTTCCTGCTCTGCCCTGCGGTTGTACATCGGATTGACTTGAAGCCAAATCCTGCCATTTATTGCCATCGGAAGAAGTCTTAATTACATATTGCGGATTTGAGGCAGGCTGTCCGAATCCGCGGCGCTGGCCTGGTGCAGGCTGTGTTTGAGCCTGAGACTGTGCCTGTGCGAAACTAATCGAACAATACCCGATAGGCATGACAGTTCCCAAATCGACCTGCCACCATTGACTGCCGCCGCCTTCCGCTCGCCACGCGGTATTTTGATTGCCGTCATTAGCCATGCTGCCTGTATTGGTTCCCTGTTGAGAGCTTGCCTGAACTGTCTTGCCGGTCACAAGATTCACATTTTGTGATACCTCTGTTTTCTTCGTTCTTTTTCCAAGTGACTTTCCATTGAGAAACAGCTCTGCGGAGTCTCCATTTGTATATACGAAAACCGGAACATTCTGCCCGAGTCTGTCAGGCCAGTTCCAGTGCGGCAGAATATGTATAGTTGCAGTATCAGGTCTCCAGTGACTACGATACAGATAGTATCTGTCCTTTGGAAGTCCGCTGAGGTCCACAATTCCAAAATAAGAGCTTTTCGCCTGGCGGGTGAAAGGAGTAGGCTCGCCGATATAATCGAATCCTGTCCAAACAAATTCGCCAGCCAGGAAATTGTCATCGACCATAGTGAAAAATTCCACGTCAGGAATATCTGACCATGCTGCGGCATTCAAATCATAAGAGCTGACCTGCTGTGCCTGCTGGTCATACTGGGTTTTACCGGACGGGAGAGGGAACGAATAAAATCCCCGCGTGCTTAGTGCCGAAGCTGATTCGCTGTAAAATAGAGGTATGTTCGGATTTGCCAGCCTGAACTGCTGATATCTTTTGCTGTAATTAAAACCGACTACATCCAGGGAATCGAGAATAAGGTCTCTTGCGCTGTCTGTCTTATCCTCTCCAATTCCAACCGGCCGTGTCGGATCGTATTTACGCACGATATCGCTCATCATTGTCACGTTTTCAGCGCTCTTTCCATTGCCGGGTCTGCTGCGTGACAGGTTGCCTATTTCATTCCCGATAGACCATACAATTACACTTGGACTATTTCGATCTCGCATTACAAGATTTCGAAGATGTCTTTCTCCGTGCTCTTTCAGTGACGTTTGATTTCCAATAAGATCGGCAGTCCCGTCCCATTTATCGAATGCTTCATCAATTACAACCAATCCCATTTTATTGCAAATTTCGATAAGCCCTTTGGCAGGGGGATTATGACTTGTACGAATCGCGTTGACACCCATTTCCTTCATAATTTCCAGTTCGCGTTCCATCGCGCGCATATTGAAAGCCGAGCCGAGCGGGCCCAGGTCATGATGGAGGCATACGCCATGAAGCTGCAGACGGCGTCCGTTAAGTTGAAAACCGTTATCAGGAGTAAATTCAAACGTGCGGATGCCGAATGTTGATGTTCCTATATCGACATTTGTCTCGCCAAGTCTGACTATCGTTTTTGCGCTGTACAATTTCGGGCTGATTACATCCCATATTTGCGGATTATCTACATTGAAAGAAAATACTATATCTTTTGAGCCTCCTGCCGGCACTGTAAGATAAGAACTTTTTTTAACAAGCTCTTTACCGTCAGGAGCAAACAGTACGACATCGATATCAGCCAGCGAATCAGTTTCAAGATGATTTTCTATCGTATTGCGCACTCTCACTGATGCTGCTTTATCAGAAACGTAAGGCGCCGTAACAAAGGTGCCCCAGTGCTCAACATGCACCTGACTGCAGATGACCATAGTTACGTCTCTGTAAATTCCTGCACCGGGATACCACCGGCTGTTGTGCCGGCGTGTATCGACCATTACGGCGATAGTATTTTTTTGCCCGAATTTTACGTGGTTAGTAGCATCAATCCAGAAGGGGGTATAGCCATAATCCCACTGGCCTGCCAACTGGCCGTTAATGTAAACCTTGGGAAAAGCCATTACTCCGTCAAAATTAAAATATACTCTCTTTCCTGAATCAGCTTCATTAAGGGTAAATGTTTTTCGGTACCAGCCTGCGCCCCTCCAGGGCAGTTTGCCTGTTGAGCCATCAGCACTTGCGTCGAATGGTCCTGCGATAGCCCAGTCGTGAGGCAAACGAACGGCTTGCCATTCTGAATCATCGAAGGTTATTGCTTCGGCGCCGGCCTGTTCGCCATTGATAAACTTCCAGTTTTTATTAAAATTTATTTCCTGACGGACATCCGAAGGAGAAGTTCCTCCAGCTATTGCTGCGGAGCTGAAAATCAGCAAAGAGGCAAATGTACAGACACACAAAGTAACAGGTATGAATTTCCACTTTGTATTTTTATTTATTGTTTTATGTAAATTTTTTCCGTAAAAGCTTTTCATAATGTCTCCTTGTTATGCTATTATCCATTTTTGTTTTTATAATCAAATATATCATCATTATAATGACATATTTTCCGGCTGTACAACAATTTTAATCGCAGCAGTTTTAAGACCTTCCGATTCTGCCGTCAATTCAATTGTTCCCTGCTTATCTGATTCCAGTACCACCAGGCAAAGGCCGTTAAACGCACGCCTCTGCCTTGCCTGGAATGAATCCAAATCCTGAGTATTGCCGTTATCCACGGCAATAATTTTCCCCTGTCCCTTAACGTTAAAAGTCACAAGATTATTCGCTGCGGGAACGACAAGGCCTTTGGAATCAACTATTTCGACTCTCACATGTGCAATGTCACGATTTGTCGATATCGAATTGCTATCAGGTATAAGTCGAATTGCACTTGCATCACCTGCGGTACGGACTTCCTCTGTGCAGACTACGCGGTTATTTTTTTTGCCTATTGCTTTTAACACGCCAGGCTCATAGGGTACATCCCACGAAAGATGAAGGTCTGCTGTAGCAGCGTTGACAACGGGATTTGCATATCTCATCCAGCTTCCAGAGTTGCCCTGTCTTGGAAATTCGAGACTTTTTATGCCGATAAGTTTGTCATTCAAATAAAGCTCGACTGTATCGCAATTTGTATAAGCAAGAACCGGTATAAACTGACCTTCGCGTCCGGGCCAGTTCCAGTGGGGGAATATGTGAATCATGGGTTTGTCAGTCCACTGGCTCTGGTAGAAGTAATAGCTGTCTTTTGTAAAGCCGCACGTGTCAAGTACGCCGCTGCTTGCACCTCTGCCCGGCCAGAATGATTCGCCAAGATAATCGATACCAGTCCACATGAAATCGCCGATGACATAATCATAAAGGTGAACAAACTTCCATAACTGCTCGACTCGAATCATGCTCGAAGTATAATTTGCCTGAACAGTATTTTCATTTCTGCCCAGCGAATACGAGTCGCGAACACCATAAATGTTTGCGCTTTCAGTACCAATCATTTTCCAGTCGGGATTTTCATGACGGTCAATGCTGAAGAACAATTCTCGTCGTTCATGCCAGCGGTCAACATAGTTGTATCCGACAATGTCGAGCAGTTCAAGAAATTCCTGAGTAGTTGAGCCTCCGTCTGCGGCGATATTATCACAGCCCTGAGTGATTGGTCTTGTAATATCTTCTCGATGAGCAATATCAGCAAGCTTTCTTAGTACCTCGAATCCATCCGGGCGGGGCTGCTCTCGAACCTCATTGCCAACGCTCCACATTACAACCGAGGGGTGATTGCGGTCGCGGCGTATAAAATCTGTCAAATCACGCTCCGACCATTCGGCAAAATATTTATTATATCCGTTCGCGACTTTTCCGATTGTCCATTCGTCAAAAGCCTCATCCATGACGAGAAAGCCGAGTTCATCACAGAGATCTAAAAATTCCGGGGCAGGGGGATTATGAGATGTCCTTATGGCGTTGCAGCCCATTTCTTTTAGAATCTCAAGTCTGCGTTTCCATACATGCTTTGGTACAGCCGCTCCTACAGAGCCTCCGTTGTGGTGCAGATTTACACCGTGCATTTTCACGTGTTTGTTGTTTAGAAGAAAACCGCGATTTACATCATATTCAATTTTTCTGATTCCAACAGTCGTTATATAATCATCCAGCAGCGAATTATTTATCGCTATTTCGCTTCGAACGGAATAAAGGTTCGGATTTTCAATGGACCACAATTTGGGCGATTTGATTTCTGTTTTTTGTTCAATATCTCTGTGCGTCATAGGTTCGATTGTGACCTTTGACTCAGATTTTCCGGCTTCGTTTCCGTTGTTATCGAGAAGAATCGTTCGCAAAATAACTGATTTCATTGGTGTTGTGTCTTCATTGACAATCGTTGTTATTATCGAGACAGAGGCAGATTCCTCAGATACTTCGGGAGCAGTTATGTATGTGCCCCAATGCGCTATATGCAAGGCATTTGTTTTAACAAGACGCACATGACGATATATTCCGGAGCCGGAGTACCATCTGCTGTTCGGCTGGTTGGAATTATCCGCTTTGACTGCAATAACGTTTTCGTCATTAAGCAAGTGTTCCGTCAAATCATAATGGAAGCTGATGTAGCCATAGGGTCTCTTGCCAAGGAACTTCCCGTTGAGCCA
Organism: Sedimentisphaerales bacterium; assembly: GCA_016931715.1. Classification (GTDB taxonomy): domain Bacteria; phylum Planctomycetota; class Phycisphaerae; order Sedimentisphaerales; family Anaerobacaceae; genus JAFGPS01. The sequence continues at coordinate 8,791 of JAFGEF010000089.1, read as the reverse complement.
GATAGAGCTGTTTTCAAAAACTCCGTCAAATTCTATCCAGATATGTTCTTTTGTGTTTTTTTGTATTGTGAAATGTTTACGATACCAGCCTATTCCTGTTGGTGCGTATCCTCCTCCTCCGCCGCTTGGTGCATTTTGTAAAAATGGTCCTTCGATACTCCAATCATGCGGAAGATTCAAATTTCTCCATGTGCTGTCATCGAATTTTGCTTCCTGTGCATTTTCCTGGTCGCCTGAAATAAACTTCCAGCCGGAGTCAAAAGGAATTATCTGCCGATTTTGTGCTGTTGCGTGACTTGAAGTTAAAAAGCAGATAACCAGGAGAAATGACAATCGAGAATGTTTTGAGCTTGTCATTATTTTCCCTTTGTATATTTAAAATAAAACCTTTACATTAAACTCGTCTATTATGACGGTTCAGAAAATGTGAAACAATCAATAATATTAAGTTATGCTGTCTTGAAAAGCAAGGTTTCTAATATTCTGGCATAGCCTGCATCCATTTGGGCCATTTATCTGCAGTTGCACCGCCGGCTTTCGTCCAGACCCCGCGAGTGTTAAAGTTGCGAGACCATTTCAAAGTCCACAACTCCTTCAAATCTACCCTTCTTGCAGAAAAATCTGCAAATGCTACATTTATTGACTCGCTGTGACGGTTCAAACATACACGCCTGATTTCATTACTGCCGGAAAGATTCATCGTAGCGCCGTCATAATCCGGGGGATTATCAACATCATGCACCCAGACATCATACCATAAACAATCCATGAACATTGGTACGAGGCTGGAATTTTTAATGCTGTTGACGTTTCTGAAATAGCTGCTTGACTCACTGTCATACTGCCTGTCAGCAAGCCATTCGTTGAAGCCGTAACTGGCGCTTATATCGGTACGCGTTCCGCTTGTAAACGGTCCCCATGCCATGTACGGATTATATCCGCCTTCTGTGGAATTCTTTTTAGCCATAGGGCAAAAACGTATTCCTTCCTGATTATAATATTCATAAAGCACATTAGGCCAATGGGCTGTAACATTTGTTGCTTCTCCTCCTGTGCCTGGAAGAAACTTCCCTTCGTAATCATCTGTATACATCTTCCAGATGAGAGCCCATGAGTGTAAATTTGCCTGGCAGGCTACACCTTTGGCTTGTTTATTGACGCTTTGCAGCGCAGGCATCAATACCCCCATCAGCAATGCAATTATTGCGATAACCACAAGAAGCTCGATTAATGTAAAGCCTCTGAAGCAATTTTGTTTCTTAAGTTTAAATGTAACCATAATCGCACCACACTTTCTACAAAAACATACTAATACAAAATATTTATTGAGTCATCTTGGAACAACTAATTGAAATATGTAAAAAAGAAAAAAGGTAACAAGGAATACACCGTATTCTTATTGTGAACCCGTTTTTGTGAGGAGTCCCTGCGGCAGTATTTTATTAAAACATCTGTCATTTTGAGCTTTATTACCTTTTTGTTTCTGTTTTTTTTAATTCGAGTATTGGTTCTGCAAACATGCCCCATCGCATGGAGATATTCGATGGATTTGTAGTTGCTAATGTTAGAAAACGGTCATGTTGGTTAATCTGTATATCAATTTGGGCTGCCTGAGAAAGCTCTGCCGTTAATCTTTTTGTAAACCGTGTTTTGCCATCGATGAGCACCCAGAAGTCCATATCAACAATTTTCGGGGCTGTCTCGGCGCCTAAATATTCAGAGAGCGTCTCGGAAACACCACACAAAGCTCTGAATCGGACGACTTCTACATCCGGCATAAATGAACGAATCTCGTCTAAATCGAATGTAATCCCGGAATTAGCATGAATGCTGATAGAAGGATTATATGCAGTATTATAAATCCGTCCATTCAGTCGCCCGTCGTGATATTCATTGAAACCTTCAATGCAAAACATTGCTGCATTAGCTATTATCTCATAAGACTTTCCGTTGGTCTTCGGGCAATCCGAAAATTCAATACCTGTTGTAGTAACAATACAGGGACCGTTGCTGCTGTCCGGTACAAAAACTCCGTCTATAAAAATCATATCCGTCTGAGGTATAAATCCTCTGCCGGAAGTGGAATTTTTTCGTAGTATAGTTACCTGGCCTGTTGCAGGATCTATACCCTGATTCAGGATACCTGTACCAAGTCCGTTGCCTCCGCCGATCATATCAGCCAAACTAAGCGTTTTGCCCGGGACAATTATTCCTTCGCTCGTTGGCATATTGCGTATAAAAAGTCTGGGTCGGTCTGCTACATTTTCTCTGTCAATATGACCATTGGCATCAATTGTTGCCGCCTGTCCATGCTCTAGCCATAATTGCTGTTTTTTTGATGAATTTGAGTTATCATTTGAAGTCAGGGAAATTTTTCCATCAAAAACATGAAGTTCGGAAAGGTTTTCATTTCCAACCATCAGCCCGAATTCAGTTCCATAATCGATAACGCTGGAAGAAGAAGTCTGAATTTCGAATCCCTTTGCAGCCGGCGGAACTTTTGCAGTTACCCATCCGGTTTCCATAAACATTTTATTAGATGATTTCAGATTGAAAGAGCTTGGCGCCTGGATTATCACTTCAGCGCCTTTTTTGAATTTAACAGCAGCGTAACCTTCCAGCAATTTCATCTTCCCGATGTGGAGTTCTGTATTTTCTATTTTCTGTTCCCATTTGGCATTAAAAGTCTGCCCAAGCGTAGCGACAATACGGTTCGACATGTAGTAATGAAAAGAAAGAAAAACTGTTGAAAGGATGCACAACGATATAACTGCGGCAATCGCAGCCTTTTTTGTGAAACGTATGAATGATAATGTTTTTTTTGTGATTAAATCGATATCGAAAAGAAAAAAAGGCTGTTTCTTTCTTGCCAGCAGTCTCTGGATTTCTTTCTGCTCTTCGAGAAAAGCCTGGAGTTGGTCCCTGGCATATTGTTTAATTGCTTCGAGCTGTTTTGTATCGGCATTGGCAGAGCAGGTTGAAATATCCTGTCTCAGAGCTTCTGTTGCAACACGATTGGTAAAAGCTTTGCCTGTGTCCAGGTAGCCTGAGTTCAAAACAACTTTCTTTATAAAAATCCGAGGATTTTTTAAAGAGAGGTAGGTTTCGAATACACAACTATCGATGAAAAGTTCCAGAACTCTCTGGGAGAGTTTGTCATCGGATTTTAAAATGCATAGAAGCTGCTTTTGCTGATCGTCGGAGAGTTCGCCGTCAAGGAGTTCCGACACTAATATTTTAACGTTTTCATCCTGTATTTCTGAACTCATGAACGTATTTCCATGCAATTCCGTAATTGATTTCTTATTCTAAACAGCATCATTTTCACAGAAGCAACCGATCTTTCCAATTCGTGTGCGATTATTGATAAGGGTATTCCTTCGTATCTTTTTTGTAATAATGTTTTTGCTTTATTACCCAATAATTCAATGCAGTGTTTCAAACGTTTAAGTCGGTCCTCTTTTTGCTCATTCGTCATTAAAAGTGTTTGTTCGACAATATAATGCTGCACAAGCATATTTTTGTTTTTGAGAATCCTTTTTTGCTCTTCTAAAAACGCCTTTGTTTTATATATTGCAATAGTTCTTATCCATGCCGAAAAATTTGTGCCAGGCTTATATGTATCAATTTTTTGATAAACATGAAGAAAAGTATCCTGTGCAATGTCATCAACATCGGTTAGACAAATACCGTTACAGGCGATAAGCGTTCTAATTTCTGCCTGATACTCCTCGACAATAGGACGAAATGCACTTTTATCACCATTCTGGAGTTTGACTACTAAATTATCTATCATCATAATTTGTACTACTTCCTTTGTTCCTGATATTCCTTTACGATCTGACTATAAAGTGCCATTCTTTCCGGGATTACGGCACCCTGATTATTGAAAAGAGCCTGACGATTGTTGTTTGCTGTTGGTTCCCAAATTATTGTGCCCAGTCCTTTTTTGTCAGGCAGGTTGAGCATAATCTCGTGTGCTTCTTTTACTTCTGCAGCCAACTCCGCTATCAGGAAAGCGAGTTTCGGATAACGTGCCGCAAGGTCAGCGAAATTAGCTTTCCAGTCTGCAGGCTGTCCCTGCCAGCGTGTATAGCATGACTGGCCGAGCACATCGAATTCAATACCCTGTGCAAGTGCTGCATCTACCCAGCGCCGTGTGGCTTCATTATCGCCGCCCTTGTCAATATGCAGCACTATAATAATATTGGGATCCACTTCTCTGGCAGCGGCTATACCAGCTTTCAGCAGGGCACCGAGTTGTGTCCAGTTTTTTGTGCTTCCTCCCCGGTCGGTCATTATTCCGGGTGTAATTTCATTGCCTATCTGTACCATATCTGGTTTTGCACCGGCAGCTTTAAGCTGCTCGATTGCATCTTTGGTATAATCATGCATTTTTTTCACAAGATCGTCAAATGATAAATCCAGCCAGGCTGACGGTGTAAACTGCTTGCCGGGGTCAGCCCATGAATCACTATAGTGAAAATCAATAGAAAGTCCCATGCCGGCGGCTTTTACGCGTTTTGACATTTCTATAGTGTGAGGCAGGTCGCAATATCCCTGCATTGAGTAGGGGCGGTCTCGCGGTGTAGCCTTAGTCGGGTCCACGAATGTGCGCAGACGGATAAAGTTGAATCCGTAATCTTTGAGTATTTCAAGTATATCCTTTTGTACGCCGTTGTCGCTGTACTTTGTTCCGCGTTCCTCGGCTGCCTGAACCCATGAAATATCAGCCCCGATAATATAATCTTTATATGGAATTTTAACTGAAGTTGATTTTGCTGCCGGCCTGGTATCAGATGAATCCTGTAAGCTTGATATTGATGCCAGGGGAACAGGTGTGCGGCTGTCCGGGCTTTTCATTAATTTATCGAGATTATTCAGAACATGAATAGCCGGAGCAGGACTGCCATCTGAATTCCAGAGGGCATTTCCTCTGCCTCTTCCTTCAGGCGCCCAGTAAAATACCCCTAATCCATAGGGAACGCGGCGCACTGTATTCACAAGGTCAACCATGAATTGCAGTTGTCCCTGCGGTGTGCCGGGCCATTCCATGTATTTTCTGGATTTAACCTCATCGCCGCCGGTTTGAGGATAGCCTGTTTCAGTAATCATAATCGGCTTGTTATAAGCCCGGTATGTTTCATGCATATTCTGTTGCAGTCCCGTAAGGGTACCGTGGTAATTGGGGTAAAAGCTCTGTCCAATTATGTCGAAATCGACTTGTGCTTCAGCCAGATGATCGAAAAACCATTTTGTTATTGGCCAGTCGCCTCCGCAATCGATGTGTATAATGGTTTGCATCTTCGCGTCGCCTGCACCTGCTTTTACACCGCGAAGCCCTGCCTTTATAAGCCGAATCAGATTACTCCACTGCTTTGCGTCATCGTACGGTTCAGGCAGCGGCTGGATTTCTCCGGCAAATTGCTTCACATCTGATGGAGGTACTTTGACATGCCCCAGGGGCCAGAGCATACCACCGGTAATTTCGTTGCCAACCTGAACCATATCAGGCATGACGCCTGCATCCTTCATCTGCTTTATTACATCGGAACTGTACTGTTCAACCTGTTTTTCCAGTTCGTCAATATTCATATTTCTCCATGCTATGGGAGTTTCCTGATGCTGGGGGTCCGCCCATGTATCAGAATAATGAATATCCAGTTGCAGGGCCGCGCCTGCCGCTTTAATTTTTTTTGCCAGTTCAATCGTATTTTCAAGGCTGTTGTTTGGAGCCATGCGTACCGGTGAAACGAATACTCGCAGGCGATAGGCATTCCAGCCGTGTTTGGTCATAATGGAGATTTCATCTCCCGCCTGGCCGTTCTCCTGATAAATGTCTCCTCCTCCGCGTCCACCGAATCCCCCGCGACCGCCCGCGAGCGCGGATATGTCAGCGCCAAGATACTTTATTGACGCTGGATTTGAAGCTGTACCTGATGATTCCTGTCCATGGCAAATAGCGAGTCCATGCCAGGCATTTACCTGCAACAATACAATAGTAAAAGCAAAGATGCATTTTCTCAAAATCCCGGATGAGAGATGAGGTTTATTATGCATTGCAAATTCCCTTTATAATATGAATGAAAATCAAGGCAACTTCTAAAAATGTCATTGAATGGAGTATTGCGACTGCACGTCTTTTTTTGCATTTAAGCAAAGCAGGAAGCCGTCTCCATTATTGTTTGAAAAACGAAATTATTACATTTCGACTTCGCTCTGAGCTATTTCTATTCGCAAGGACAAACCGACTTTAGATTAGAGCGGCTATCAATATAATTATGAATATTAATAATTGTCAAAGAACAATCAAAACAAACTTTTTACAGACTCTTTACATGCTATATGCCTGCTTACATATATGGTATAGGGTATGTGTAAAAAAAGTAACGTTTCATAAAATCGTCTTTTTAAGAGCTCAGTTAAATATTTTATACATTTATAAATGAAACTAATATGTATATTACCCTATAATAGTAAAAAATGTTTGTATTTTTAAATAAATTATGAATATGTTTGACTTAAATGGAAAGAAGTAATAATCTGTAAAATGTAGATGTATATTTTATAGCATTTGATTGGGTGGACTTTAATTATGAACAAAACAACATCTGTAGCTATTATTATTGTGTGTTCTGCTGTGGCTGCTTTTAGTTTCTATAAGTATATCTTATCTCCCGGTACTCCCGGCCAAGCGGATATTTCCTCGAAAGATAACACCTGGGTAAAGTGCAAAAGCTGCCAGGCTGAATCCCAGATGAAATTGCAAGATTTTTATGACGCGCTGAAAGAAAATACCGATCCATCAGTGGTGATAGTTACGCCGGGTCTGAAATGTAAAGAATGCGGTAAAAATACGGTGTATCAGGCTATAAAGTGCCCGAATTGCGGGACAGTTTTCATTAAAGGAAGTGTTCCCAGGGATCTTGAGGATAGATGTCCTAAATGCAAGTACAGTGAAACGGAAGAATCCAGAAAAAGCCCAAAGACGGCTGGCTAAAAAGCACTCTGCTGATTTATTAATAAAATTGCATGATTGAGCAGTATATGAGAGATTTTCGGCAGCTAAAGGCTGATGTTAGTTGTATTTAAAGTGTTTTCAGGAAATCTTTTATAGTTATTTTGGAGGTGTGTTATGTATAAGAAGATTTTTTGTCTCATTTCTTTCGCTTTCATGATTGCAGCATCAAACGATGCTTCTGCTGACCTTGTGGCTCACTGGAAGCTTGATGATGGTTCAGGTACAATAGCGAAAGATTTTGTTGGCGAGAATGATGGAACATTGATAGGCGATACAGCATGGGCTGCTGGTAAATTAGGAGGCGCTCTGCGATTTGACGGCAATGGAGATTATGTGAATTGCGGAAATAATTCTGTTTTTAATCCGACAGGCAGCTTCAGTATTGCCTTCTGGGCAAATATCACTCAATGGACTACTGCCTGGGCTGAAGCTTTCCTTGGAAAAGGAGGCGATAACGACAGAGGCGGCTGGTGCGTAAGACGGGGCAGTGGTACATCATTATGTTTTACTGTAGCAGGAGTTAATTCAGGTACAGGTGGCTGGTTCGGCAATGCTGCACCTGCTCAAAACGAATGGATTCATATTGCTTGTGTTTATGACCAGGCAGGCGGTACAGCCGCTATATATATTAATGGCGTTTTAGATTCAAGTTTCACTGTATCGGGTAATGCTGCAACAAATAACGCTCCATTACTATTAGGCACAAGGGGCAATACCGCAGGAACAGGACCGGATACATGGGGCTCTTCTTATTATGGAGGAATGCTTGATGATGTACGTTTTTACAACCATGCTTTAAGCGCAGTAGAAGTGGCTGGATCTATGATTGGTATATCGCCAGGTTTTGCTGCAAATCCATTACCAAAAACTGATGCAGTTGATATTGTTCGTGATCAGATTTTGAGTTGGACCCCGGGTAAGTTTGCAAATACACATGATGTCTATTTTGGTACAGATTTTGAAGATGTAAATCAGGCAACTTTATCTAATAATTTGGGTGTTACTGTTACAGAAGGTTTGGACGTTAATAGTTATGATCCAGGCATATTGGATTTTGGCATGACTTATTACTGGAGAGTGGATGAAGTTAATGCTCCGCCGAGTAATACGGTATTTAAGGGTACGGTCTGGTCTTTCACTATCGAACCGTATTCATATCAAATCCCTGCAGAGAATATAACTGCTTCATCATTAGGCAGCAGCGAAGACAGCGACCCTAATCAAACCATAAACGAATCCGGATTAGACCTCAATAATATGGATCTGCATTCGAAAATTACCGGCGATATGTGGATCAGCACCGATGATGTAAATGATATATGGATTCGATATGATTTCGACAAGGTTTATAAGCTTCACGAAATGCTCGTATGGAATTACAATCTCGGATTCTACCTGAACGCGGGTTTCAAGGCTGTTACAGTTGAATACTCCGGAGACGGCCAGACCTGGACGGCATTGGCTGATGTGCCGGAGTTTGCCAAAGGTACGGGCAAAGACAGTTATCTGTACAATACAGTCGTTGATTTCAACGGCGTAACTGCACAATCGGTTCGTCTGACAGCGAACAGCAACTGGAGTGATGGAGCAATTCCAAATGTCGGTCTAAGTGAAGTGCGCTTTATGTACATTCCCGTCTGGGCAAGAGAACCATATCCGGAAGATGAAGCAAGTGATATTCCACTGGATGTAACTCTAAGCTGGCGAGCGGGCAGGGAAGCTGCAGAGCATAAAGTTTATTTAAGCCAGGACGAGCAGTCTGTAGCAGAT
>JAFGEF010000088.1 GCA_016931715.1 Sedimentisphaerales bacterium | reverse complement strand
CAGAGTTTATAATAAAGCTCTTACTGACGCAGAGATAAGATTCCTGTGTGATCCGACGCCCTAAGCGTTGAGATTTTGTCATGAACCTTTAGAGCTGTTTTTAGCTTATTACGGGGCCTGTATGGAATACTATACAGGCCCCGGTTTTTTAAAGAAACCGTTCGACAAATATTGTAACTGCTTGATGGAGAATATATAATACCAATTGTGAATAGTATTTGCGCCCTTATTATTTTGACCGGAATCCGCAAGTGACGGATTCTGTGGGGAAATCTATTAACAACAGATTTCCCTTCGGGACTGTCAACTACGTTGTGTGTCTCGACTTCGCAATGCTGCGCTCGAAATGACGAATAAGTGCATTATTTTTACGTATTCGGTATAATCAGGCAAGAATGTTCGAATTCATTACAGACAAAGATATTTATGAAAAGATTATTCGCCGCAGGGTGGGCAAGGCACGGAAATTTCTTTGGCTTGCTACTTCTGACTTAAAAGACCTTCATGTCCAAAAGAACCATAAAATGGTTCCGTTTCTTGAGATTCTTTCCGACCTTGTTGCTGAGCATGTCGAGGTAAGACTGCTTCATGCAAAGGAGCCTGGTCCTGCTTTTCGAAATGATTTTGACAGGTATCCGAATTTAATAAGCGGAATGGAACGGATTCTCTGTCCAAGGGTGCATCTGAAAGCAGTGATAATAGACGAATGTTTTGCCTATGCCGGGAGTGCAAATCTTACAGGAGCAGGAATGGGAGCAAAAAGCGAGCATAAAAGAAATTTCGAAGCTGGTTTTATCACAGATGATAAAAAAATAATCGGGAAAATCATGGAGCAATTCGACAGTATATGGAGAGGAACACACTGCCGTAAGTGTATGAGAAAAAAATATTGCTCAGACTACCCAAATATGTAGTCAATTATTTTTATCAAAGAAATTTCTTATCTTTATATTCATGGTTATTCAGGAAACAAAACGAAAAATTATTAGCATTCACGAGCAAACTATTATAAAATTACACTTAAAATTAGATTAAGATGTTGTTCCGCGTTAAGCGATAATAAATTCATAAAACTATTGAGTTTTAAGGAGCTGTGAAATGACAAAATCAATTTCTTCTATTGTTCGAGTTACAATTTTATTAAGCGTATTGTGCCTGGGGATTATGCTTGTCTCCTGCGGGACAATGTCTGGAGCATCACAATCACAAACAAAGCCAAAGTCTTTTTTGGCTTATGATGCACAGGCGAGAGAAATTCTCGCAAGAATGACACTTGAGGAAAAGGTAGGCCAGATGGTCCAGCCGGACTATGCAAATATGCGGGATAAAAATGATATCCAGAAATATTTTGTCGGCTCTGTATTAATGGGTGGTGGTTCTGACCCTCAAGCTGGCAATAGTCTTGGAGCATGGACGGACCTTTATGATAACGCACAGAAATTGGCAATGGGAACTCGTCTTGGTATTCCTCTTATTTTCGGTATTGATGCGGTTCATGGGCACAGTAATGTAGAAGGTGCGGTAATTTTCCCGCATAATATCGGTTTGGGATGCACTAATGACCCTAAGCTCATTGAAGAAATTGGAAAAATTACGGCGTATGAGATGAAAGCTACCGGTATCCAATGGACTTTTGCTCCTTGTGTAACTGTAGTACGTGACGAAAGATGGGGCCGAACATACGAAGGTTTTTCGGAAGAACCTGAAATTTCATCGGTTCTTGGTGCGGCGTCAGTAAGAGGGCTTCAGGGAAATGATTTTAGTAATCCTCTTTCTGCAGCCGCCTGTGCAAAACATTACATCGCGGATGGTGGAACAACAGCGATAGAACGACAGGGCCGCGGTGGTGGAATGCCTGCTTTCAATTTCGGCGGGGAAGGCCAGACTAACGCAAGAGGAGTCAGGGTTTCCATAAATGCAGGTAATTGTGAATTTGACGAAGCTGTTCTCAGGGCAATACATTTGCCTCCATATAAAGCCGCAGTTGATGCTGGTGTAGCGACTATTATGCCGTCATACAGCAGTTGGAATGGGGTGAAGTGTTCAGCCAGTAAATTCCTGCTCACAGACTTGCTCAAAAAGGAACTTGGCTTTGAAGGCTTTTTGATTTCCGATTATAGTGCCATAGGCCAGATTACAGGTAACTTCAAAGACGCTATCGAAATATCAATCAATGCGGGTATGGATATGGCTATGGAGCCTCAAAGATATGCCCAGTTCTGCACATTTCTTAAGGAGCTTGCAGATGAGGGCAGAGTTCCAATGTCACGCATTGACGATGCCGTAACAAGAATTCTCCGTGTTAAAATTGCATTCGGGCTTTTGGATAAAAATCGTTCTCAGCTTGCAGATAGAAGCCTTCATGCGAAATTTGGCAGTAAAGAACATCGGGAAGTTGCCCGCAAAGCAGCAAGAGAATCTATAGTTCTGCTTCAAAATAATAATAAAGTTCTTCCGGTCTCCAAGAAAGCCAAACGTATTCATGTTGCCGGAATAAATGGTGATAATATCGGTAATCAATGCGGCGGCTGGACAGTTCAATGGCAGGGTGCAAGCGGAAATGTTACTACCGGTGGAACTACGATACTTCAAGCGATTAAAAATTCTGTTTCTTCTGATACAGAAGTAACTTATTCCGCCGATGGTTCCGGTGTTGAGGGTGCTGATGTTGCCATTGTTTTCGTAGGCGAGGAAAGACCTTATGCCGAAGGCAGCGGTGATAGCGGTGACCTTTCATTGAACGCCCGACAGGTAGAGATGGTTAAATCCATTAAAGATAAAGGCATTCCTGTTGCGGCAGTAATAATTTCCGGTCGTCCCATGGTTATTGGTGACATTCTCGACAAAGCCGATGCTGTCATGGCTGCCTGGTACCCGGGGACAGAGGGACAAGGTGTCGCGGATGTATTATTAGGGGATTATAAACCAACCGGCAAGCTTTCCTTTACATGGCCCAGGTCAATGAGTCAGATTCCGATTAATGTCGGTGATGCTAATTATGATCCGTTATATAAATTTGGTTTTGGCTTAACTTACTAAATTACCAGTTTAAAGGAGGTTACTTTAAATGTTATTTTTCAACAATCGTTTTAGCCTCTGGATAGTAGGAGTATTATGTACTGCTTTGACCGGCGTTATGCTTATATCCTGCCAGATGGGTTCTGCTATGTCCAAATCGAAATCTCTTTCATCTTATGATGAGCAGGTTAAACAGCTTTTATCGCAAATGACGCTGGATGAAAAAATCGGGCAGATGACACAGGCTGAGCAGGATGCAATCAAAGACCTGAATGATATCGAAACATATTTTCTTGGCTCGATTCTCAGTGGCGGTAATTCTGATCCAAAGGAAGGCAATAGCCTTGCTGCATGGACGGATATGTATGATCGCTTGCAGAAACATGCTCTTAATACCCGTCTTGGCATTCCAATTCTTTATGGAGTCGATGCTGTTCATGGCCATAGTAATGTTATCGGGGCGGTTATATTCCCACACAATATAGGCCTGGGCTGTACACGGAATCCATCAATTGTGGAAAAAGCAGCACGTATCACTGCCGAAGAGGTTCGTGCGACAGGAATTAACTGGACTTTTGCTCCCTGTGTAACTGTTCCGCAGGATGAGCGATGGGGAAGAACTTATGAGGGTTTTTCCGAAGACCCGAATGTAGTTAAAGTTCTTGGTCAGGCCGCGGTTCGAGGTTTTCAGGGTTCCAGCCTGAATAATCCGCTTTCAATTCTCGCCTGTGCAAAACATTTCGTTGGCGATGGCGGCACAACAACAGGTACCGGAACGAACGCGGCTAATATAAGTATCACTCTGGACCAGGGTGACACCAGAGTCGATGAAGCGACACTGCGAAGAATCCACCTGCCCGGCTATATAACGACTGTACAAGCTGGTGTCGGCTCCATTATGCCATCTTATAATAGCTGGAACGGATTGAAATGCTCAGCTAATAAATATTTACTTACGCAGGTGCTCAATCAGGAAATAGGTTTTCAGGGATTTTTAATTTCTGATTATAATGCAATCGCTCAGATAACACAGGATTATAAGGATGCAATTGCAATATCAATCAACGCTGGCATGGATATGGCGATGGAGCCGAGCAAATACCGTGACTTTTTCACAACACTTAAAGAGCTTGTAAACGAGGGAAAAGTGCCGATGTCACGTATTGATGATGCGGTTACCAGAATTCTCAGAGTAAAATTCGCTATGGGTTTGATGGATAAGAACCGCTCTGTATTAGCCGACAGAAATCTGCATAAGAAGTTCGGCTCGCCCGGACATCGTCAGGCTGCCCGCGAGGCTGTCCGTCAATCTCTTGTTCTGCTCAAGAACCAGAATAAAGTTCTGCCTGTTTCAAAAAAGACGACACGCATACATGTCGCAGGAAACAGTGCCGATGATATAGGTAATCAATGCGGCGGCTGGACTATTGCATGGCAAGGTCAGAGCGGCAATGTAACAACGGGTGGGACAACAATATTGTCGGCTATTAAAAATACTGTCTCAAGTAATACAAATGTTACTTATTCAGTTGACGGAACCGGCGCCGAAGGAGCAAGTATGGGTATTGTTGTAATCGGCGAGAGACCTTACGCTGAATTTATGGGTGATAGTGACAAACTTACTATTCCAGATCAGGACGTTGAGACATTTAATAATATGAAAAAGGCCGGCATTCCTCTGGTTGTGGTTCTGATTTCAGGCCGTCCAATAATGATTAATGATATTCTTGACCGGTCAGAATCGGTTATTGCCGCCTGGCTGCCCGGAACCGAAGGACAAGGTGTAGCTGATGTGCTCTTCGGAGATTATAAACCAACCGGCAAACTTTCATTCACCTGGCCGAGAAGTGTTTCTCAGATACCAATTAATATTGGTGATAAAGATTATGACCCGCTTTTCAAATATGGTTATGGTTTGAGCTATTGATAATGGCATAAAACCATATCTTCTATAAATTATGCTCAAAAGAATACTGACTTTTTATACAAAGTATTTCGCGATCTGGGTGGTTCTATGCGGCATAATCGCATATTTCCACCCAGATATTTTTATTACTATCGAGCAAAAAACTACATGGTTTTTTGCCGTAACAATCGAACGATTATTGCCGCAGGCATTTCACCTGAAAAAAGGAAGAGAATGGTTTTTTGCTTTAACTATGTTTGGAATCGGTGCCATTTTAAAAATGGATGATTTCAAAAATATCTTGCGAACACCTTTAATAGTTTTGATTGGCTCGGCTGCGCAGTTTACAATTATGCCGTTGGGTGCATTTTTTCTGGCGAAGCTTTTTCATCTCCCACCTGAAATTGCGGTTGGTTTAATAATTACAGGAGCGGCTCCGGGTGCGATGGCCAGCAATTTGATGAGCTATATCGCAAAAGCTGATACTGCATATTCCGTTTCTCTAACGACAGTATCAACTCTTGCCTGTCCATTATTTACGCCCGGTTTGACATTGATTCTGGCCGGCTCGATGATGGAAATTCCATTCCTGAGCATGTTTATATATGTTTTAATGATAGTAGTTATTCCATTATTTATAGGATTCGGTGTAAGGCATATTCTCGGTAATAAAATCCAGGCAATTCTACCTGTTTTCCCTGCTATATCTGTAACTTTCATTATTTTTATATGTTCATTTGTTATAGCTGTTAACCAGAAGGATATTGCTCAGATTTCTGGAATTATTGTAATAGCTGGAATAATATTGAATATTTACGGGATGCTGGCAGGGTACGGAGTAGCTTCTCTGTTTCGTATGAATATTCAAAGAAGACGTACTCTTGCAATCGAGATAGGTATGCAAAATGCCGGTCTTGGGTCTATGCTTGCTTTGGATCATTTTGGCAACCAGGCGGCCATACCGGGAGCGATTTTTGCTTTTATTTGTATAGTCACAGCATCTGCATTAGCCGCTTTTTGGCAAAGAATGCCCCTTATAGAATCAGCAGACTAAATAAATAGTATAAGTATCACCACTATTGCATTGATTCCCTTGATTTGGTATAATTTCCCGATTGTAAAAAAGGTTGTATGATACAGGCAGCGACCGAAAAAACCATTGTGGAAGAGTGTGTGGCTGCCTTTATATTTTAGAGAAGTTTTTCAGGAGCAATAAATATGGGTTGCAATTTGGCAATAGCCGGAGTTACCGGAGCAGTTGGACAGGAATTTTTAAGTATTCTCGAAGAACGCAATTTCCCTTTCGATTCTATTAAAATGCTGGCAAGCAGCAGGTCAAAAGGCAAAAAAATAGAATTTAAGGGCAAAACATATATCGTAGAAGAGATGACAAAAAACAGCTTTAAGGACGTAGATATCGCGTTATTCAGCGCAGGTGCATCCCGAAGCAAGGAATTTGGACCCGCCGCCGCTAAAGCTGGTGCGGTTGTTGTGGATAATTCCTCGGCTTTCAGAATGGACCCTGAGGTGCCGCTGGTTATACCTGAAATCAATCCTGAAGCCATAGCGCAGCATAAAGGTATAATCGCAAATCCAAACTGCTCGACAATTATTGCAATAGTACCCGTATGGCCTTTGCACAAGGCGAATCCTGTAAAAAGAATGGTCGTAAGTACTTATCAGGCAGCAAGCGGTGCCGGGCACTCGGCTATGGTTGAGCTTGAAGAGCAGTCACGAGAAATTCTGGCTGGCAAGAAACCGACATGTAAAGTATTTCCATATCAGATAGCGTTTAATATTTTCAGTCATAACTCTGCAATGGAGCCGAACGGTTATAACCAGGAAGAGATGAAAATGGTCAATGAGACCAGGAAGATTTTCAGTTGTCCTGAAATTCTAATTACCTGCACCTGTATCCGAATACCGGTATATAGGGCACACAGCGAAAGTATCAACCTCGAATTTACTGATTCGATTACTCCCGACCAGGTAAGAGACCTTTTAAGTACCGCTCCCGGTGTTACAGTTCTGGATGATCGCAAGAACAACCGTTTCCCGATGCCGATAGATGCCTCTGGAAAAGACGATGTCTTCGTCGGCAGAATTCGACAGGATGAGTCCATTCCCGAGAATCGCGGCATAAATATCTGGGTTTCAGGTGACCAGATACGAAAAGGCGCAGCATTGAACGCTGTTCAAATCGCTGAAAAATTGCTTTAATAGCCGAATCGTGTCGCGGGCATCTTGCCCGCGAATGCATGGGCAGGATGCCCATGCCACATCGTAAAAATTCTTTTTGTTAGCGACACTCAATAGCTGCCATGACTTTACGAAAAATAAAACTTACGGTCCAATACGACGGCAGCAGATACAGCGGCTGGCAAACGCAGCCGGGAAAAAGGACTATACAGAGCGAACTTGTCGAAGCGATATCGAATCTCATCGGCCAGAGAATCCCTGTTCATGGTTCAAGCAGAACCGATGCGGGCGTAAGCGCGCTTGGCCAGGTCGCACTGATAGAAGTGGATTGTCCAATCCCGACACAAAATTTCCCTAAAGCGATTAACGGAAAACTGCCGCACAATATTGTTGTTACCAGTGCAGAGGAAGTTCCCGCAAAATTCGACCTGATGGGAGATGTCAAGAGCAAGCTTTATCGCTATACAATCCATACAGGCAGATACAGACCTGTCCTGAAATTGAACCAGTGCTGGCACCTGCATCAAAAACTTGATGTCGAAGCAATGAACAAAGCCGCTCAGCTTCTTGTCGGCACGAAGGATTTCAAATCTTTCGCATCCGCGGCGGATAAGCGTGAAAGTTCCGTCCGAACGATCTTCCGCTGCGAAGTTACCTCCGAAGATAAATGGATTTATATTGATGTTGAAGGCGATGGTTTCCTGTATAATATGGTCAGAAATATTGTAGGTACTCTGACGGAAATAGGCAACGGAAGATGGCAGCCGGAAAAAATTAACGAAATTCTCGAAGCAAAAACCAGAACCGCCGCAGGCCGCCTCGCCCCGCCCGAAGGCTTATGCCTTATGTGGATTAAGTATTAAAATATTCTCTTAATAAAAACTGATATGGAAACAGAGAGATTAAAAATACGAAGCCTGGAAAGAAGTGGAAATTCTTGTTTAATGCTGGAAGGTACTGTACTTATATATAAACAAACACATTGGTTCTCTGAGTCAAAAACAATGATTCCAATAGAATCAATTCAAATTTCAGAGCATCCTAAATTTTACAAGGACTTATTAACTCTGTCGTTGTTGATACCTGTATTAATACTTATAGTTGTATTACTTATACGGTTTACAGGAGGACCTCAAATAACTGATGCTATTGAATTCTGGTGTGTATTAATTGGTGGAATAGTATTCTTTGAGTTCCTGATGTTATTGGCTTTAGTATTTAATTTTTTATTTACCAAAAAATCAGTGTGTTTATCATATACTCATACCATTCGGGATGTTGATATTGATTCAGAAGGTACATTTGAAGAAGTATTTAAAATAGAATTCTTTAAAAAACGAAAAGATGCTAAACGTATTGATTCCTTCCTGGAAAAACTCAAACAAAAACAGCTTCAGGTGGAAGACTCTGAAAATACCAGACCGGGGTATGTTTTAGGAATACAACATAACCACCCCAAAGGAATTCTGTTTGGTCGTTGTCTTTTATTTAGTCTTCCATCTGTGATTTTCTTGAAATATAACCTTATTCTACTTGTTTTCATACCCATAGCGCTGCATTTGCATACCTCATTAAAAATAATGAAACAGCCAAAAGAATTCAGGCAGGCATTAAAATATTTCAGGCGTAAGAAGTGGGATGAAGCAATTGAATTTTTATTGCATTTACACGAACAATATCCTGATTATGCTCCGGCTATGTTTCTTTTGCTTGATACCTATATACATGCCGAAAGATTTGACGAAGCTCTAAACTTTTCAAACGAGATACCTGAAAACTATGTTCCAGATAGTAACGCATTAAATCTGAATCTATGGCAATGGAAAAGAATGAACATGAGACGAAATGACTCCAAGTAATTGTATTGTTTTGCTTTTAATAAAATGAAAATCGTACACATAATAACACGTTTGATACTTGGCGGGGCGCAGGAGAATACGCTTATTACCTGTAAGTTGCTGGCCCAGCGCGCGCATGATGTCACGCTGATAACCGGGCCTGCTCTTGGACCCGAAGGCGAGCTTTTCAATCAGGCTCAGAATCAGGGTTATAAAATTATCGTTGTAGATAAACTCAAACGAGCAATCAATCCGCTCGATGATATTCCGGCTTATTACGAAATAAAAAAAATCCTCAGGCAATTACAGCCTGATATTGTTCATACCCATTCCGCCAAAGCGGGTATATTAGGGAGATTAGCAGCGTATAATCTTAAATCTCGAATTTCAAATCTCAAAATAGTTCATGGTATTCACGGTCTTGCGTTTCATCCTTATCAAAGTTGGTATTTGAATAAATTCTATATAGCAGTTGAAAAATACGCGGCTCAAAGAACGGATTTCTTTATCAGTGTCGCAGATGCGATGACGAATCAGGCATTAGCCGCAGGTATAGGAAAACCTGAACAGTATGTCACCGCCTACTCGGCAATAGAAGAAGATGCTTATTTAACGCCGATTTCAGATGAGCAAAAGAAACAGTTCAGACAAAAGTATGGAATAGCACAAGATGCGGTTGTTATTGTTACAATCGCTCGCTTATTCATGTTGAAAGGACATGATTATATTATCGAATCTGCAAAAACTCTCTCTAAACAATTCGATAATTGTGTCTGGCTTTTTGTCGGAGATGGCAGACTTTCGGAACAATATAAAAGACAGGTTCGTGATTTGGGACTTTCAGATAAAATCAGATTCACTGGCCTTTTGCCAACCAGTGAAATTTCTCTGGTTGTAAAGTCTTGCGATATACTGGTTCACTGCTCGCTTCGAGAAGGTCTTGCGCGAACATTGCCGCAGGCTATGCTGGGCGGCATACCGGCTGTTTCCTTCGATGTCGATGGCGCAAGAGAAGTCGTCAACGAAAACACAGGCAGACTCATCGAGCCAAAAAATATCGAACAGCTTACAAAAGCCTGCGCAGAACTTATCGAAAATGAGAATTTGAGGAAGCGCCTTGGCCAGCAGGGCAGAGAATCCGTCATTAAAAAATTCGCCCCCGAAACTATGGTCGATACAATAGAAGACGTTTATAAAAAACTGTTGTAAGTCCTTATTTTTCAAGGGGGGAGTTGCT
>JAFGEF010000014.1 GCA_016931715.1 Sedimentisphaerales bacterium | reverse complement strand
CGGGAGTGTCCGAGATGATGCTAACGAACATGAAGATTGATGTGCAGGGTGATAAAGCCGTTGCAACATTTCTCTGGCACAGCATCACGGCTCAACTGGTGACAACAGAGGGTAAAATTACGGAGTACGGTCGTGAACGGACTGAACTGGTCAAGCAGAATGGAAAATGGCTCATCAGCAGCCGTGTAGTCCTCACCGAGGGAGGTATGCCGGAGTCTCTGCTGGAAAACTATCCTAAAAAGTAAAGGTATCATACTGATTTACTGAATCCTTATGTAAAGTAAGCTGCTCAGGAAATACCATTCTTTTTACAAGATATCTCTTGACGTATAATAATAACAGTGGTACATAAATACTATTAGCAGCCCGCAGACTTGGCAGTGCCCAATGAAAAAAGTTTTTTAATATTTTATTCTATTGATTGTGTATTTTAACCGTTTAAATGAGAACCGTCAGATAAAAGGAGAATTGTTATGAAAAAATCAGTTTTAATCATAGGTTTAGTATTATTAGCTGTATCTATAGGATTTTCAGGATGCGCAAGCACAAGCAGTAAAACAGAAGATACGCCATCCGCAACCGAACCTAAAAGCAGCTCTGTTGATAGCACAAGCAGTACAGCAGCAGAGACATCATCCGCAGCAAAACCTATCAGCAGTTCTTTTGACGGCAGATGGACTGGTACAACTGAGATTCAAGGTTATGGCGCTATACCCTTTGGTTATGACTTTAAATCAGATGGTAATAAACTCACAGGAACTTCTGATGGTCAATCCGGTCCAATGCCGATTGCTAATGGTAAAATTGACGGCGACAAAATTACATTTGACGTTACAATTAACTTAAATGGACAGGATATATTAGTAAATTACACAGGAGTTTTAACAGGCGACAAGCTAAAGCTGACTTGGCCGGGCCAGGGCGGCCTCATTCAAGAAGTCATTTGTTCTCGATAGTAATTACTCAAACTGACCGATTTCTTCTTTGTAATGCTGAACGAAGTGAAGCATCTGGCTCTCGAATAAGAAGTTACGAACGATACATATTTTAATATTCGCAGTCCATATCCTTCCCCATTCGACTTCGTTCAGGGCTGAAGGTTATTTTCACTCCTAAGAAACTAAGACGGGCGGCAGCTTCAAGCGCAGCTTGGAGATGGTTCGGTATGTGTTCACCATCCCCATCCTGAAAAAAATCAGGATGAGGATGCCACACATTATTTCAGAAAAATAAGTTTCTTTTTCGGCGCAGACCATCCCTAATCACCCATACAACAAAAAACGGCTTGAAAGAAGATTTTTATTCATCAATATATTCTTGCTGAACAGTGAAAAAACTGTTATCCTTACCCGCAGTGAAAAGTTACAATTTTATCTAAGACGAATTTAACAGGGCTTGAAATACAGAATTTTACAAATTGCCGGAAACGAAGAAACGATTGCTTAACAATCGGAGAACTTAAAAATGGCACTAAAAGATATCTGGTCTAAAACAAATAACTGGCTTCATAATCATAAACTGGTTGGTCCATTACATTCTCAGCCGGAACTGGATGAGGAAGGTTTGATTCGTCAGGAGACTGAAACAGCGGAAAACGGCATGCAGACAAGTCAGGCTCAAAACAACGAGGTAATTGTAAAAGCTGTTTCGCAGGACGATAAACAAGCCGGTATGGGGCGTGTTCCCGCGGAAACTCTCGAAAAAATGCAGGAAGGTTTTGATAAACTGATAGAGAGACTTCAGGGTATAAACGAGCACCTTGATCGCCAGGCGACTCAGCATGAAGAACTAATGAGCCGAATTCAGCAGTTGCCAAAGCTGCTGGAAAGTTTTCCGGTAATGGTTGAAAATCAAAAGCAGATTACTGAACAGCTTCTTGAGCAGTTAAAGGCTTCATCGGCAAAAAATGAGCAGTTTGTTGATGCGGTCGAGCAAATTCCAGCCCAAACCGCCAAGCAAACAGATGCTCTTGTAAATATAGACCATCAGCTCGCGGCGGCGGCGGATCTTGATGTACAGATGTCGCAGAGTTTTAATAATTTTAATCAGACTCTCGACAAACTTAACGAAAATACACTGAAACATACAGAAGGTATCGAACAGATGAGCAAGACTTTTTCTGCAAGTGATAGATACTTGAAATATATCATTTCAAAGCAGAATCAAAGGTTTTTATGGGTCTTTATCGCTGCAATAAGTGTCTTTTTGGTTACAATACTGATTCTCACCGGCATAATTATTTATATCAAACATTAACAGTGCTACTCTTTTGTTAAACTGGTTAAACTTCGAGTTTTTTGTATATAAAAATATTATATCGAAAATGGGGGTGCAGGAAATAAAACAGTTGAAACTTGGAATGGTTTCGTTAAACTATCCAGACTATTAATTTTTATGTGTCAATTATTTTTGTGATATATTTGAAAGGAGTACGAAAGTGAAAATTCGCAAGAGTGTTTTTTCAATAATAGCACTGGGATTAGCCCTGACTTCATCTGCATTGGCAGAGGGTACACAGGCAAGCTCAGGTGATGGAACATGGCTATGGTGGATCGCACCAATTAGCGCTTTCCTTGCGCTTGGTTTTGCTATCTATTTTTATAAGAAAATGATGCAAGCTTCCCCAGGTACCGAAAGGATGATTGAAATTGCCAGGTATGTGCGCGAGGGCGCTTATGCTTATCTGATCAGGCAATACAGCGTTGTTTTAATGGTCTTTGTCGTGCTGGTGGTGATTTTTGGTTACCTTGCCTATAAAGGTGTTCAGAATCCATTTGTACCGGTTGCTTTTCTTACCGGAGGTCTCTTTAGCGGCTTATGCGGATTTTTGGGAATGAAGACCGCTACAAATGCTTCGTCAAGAACCGCGCAGGGTGCAAGTGAAAGCCTGAACCGCGGCCTGCAGGTAGCTTTCCGTTCAGGCGCTGTCATGGGCCTGGTCGTTGTGGGTTTCGGCCTTTTAGATATTTCAATGTGGTACATAATTCTTGATAAGTTTATCTATACAACTCAACACATGACCGATGGATTGACACTCTGGGGACTGACGCTTGTTAAACCTGGTATGGAAGCCAGTCATAAACTTGTGGAAATCACTACGACGATGATTACATTCGGTATGGGCGCTTCAACACAGGCATTGTTTGCCCGTGTTGGCGGCGGTATCTATCCGAAGGCAGCAGACGTAGGAGCTGACCTCGTAGGTAAAGTAGAAGCCGGTATTCCTGAAGATGATCCAAGAAATCCTGCTACCATAGCTGATAACGTCGGTGATAACGTAGGTGATGTTGCCGGTATGGGCGCTGACCTTTATGAAAGTTATTGCGGCTCGATTCTCGCGACCGCTGCCCTTGGTGCGGCTCTTACTCTGGGGAATCTGCCGGTAGGCATGACTCCATTGAAGGCAGTTCTGGCGCCGATGGTCGTAGCCGGTCTTGGTATTTTGCTTTCTATTGCGGGAATATTTATGGTGCGATGCAAAGAGGATGCTTCTCAGAAGAATCTGCTCAGGGCATTGCTTTTCGGTACGCTGGGCAGTTCAGTTCTAATCATTGGAGCTGTTGCAATACTGGCCGGCCTGGGCTGGATTAGTTGGGGTATATTCGGCTCAGTTGTCTCAGGTTTGGTAGCCGGTGTTATGATTGGTCAATTTACAGAATACTATACTTCAGATGAATACAAACCTACAAGGGGAATTGCCGGTCAGGCAGTAATGGGACCTGCAACAACAATCATTGATGGTTTAGCTACAGGCATGTACTCAGCAGGTTTGCCGGTTGTTACGATTGTAATTGGTATTCTTTGTGCATTCGCCTTTGCTGGAGGTTTCTCGAATATGCCGATGGGTCTTTACGGTATTGGTTTCGCCGCGGTTGGAATGCTCGCGACATTGGGAATTACCCTTGCCACAGATGCTTATGGTCCAATTGCTGACAATGCCGGTGGTAACGCTGAAATGAGCGGCATGGGAGAGGAAGTAAGAAAGAGAACCGATGCACTCGATTCACTTGGTAATACAACAGCAGCAACAGGTAAAGGATTTGCAATAGGTTCAGCGGCATTGACTGCTATGGCTCTTCTGGCGGCATATATCGAAGAAATAAGAATCTGGATTGGGCGTTTAGCCGAAGAAAGCGCAGATGGAATCTATCAGGTTGGTACTGTAGTTTTCGCGGCAAAAGATAATGTAGCTGATGCAATTAATGTTAAGACTGCCGGAATGACTCATTTCGTTGAAGCGTATAATCTCACAATTATGAATCCGAAACTAATTGGCGGTCTCTTTATTGGCTGTATGATGGCATTCGTCTTTAGCGCTATGACGATGAAAGCGGTAGGCAGAGCCGCTGGCTCGATGGTTGAAGAAGTTCGCAGACAATTCAAGGAAATCGCGGGCATTATGGAAGGTACAGGCAAACCTGATTATGCACGCTGTGTGGCTATTTCGACAAAGGGCGCTCAGAAGGAAATGCTGCTTCCTTCGCTTTTAGCGATTATCGTTCCTGTCGTAACCGGCTTACTGCTCGGCGTATCAGGTGTTATGGGCTTGCTGGTTGGCGGCCTTACAGGCGGTTTCGTACTGGCTATCACACTGAACAACGCAGGCGGCGCATGGGATAACGCCAAGAAGTATATTGAAAAGGGCGCTTATGGCGGCAAGAAACTGCCCGATGGCACGAAAAATCCCGTACATGGTGCGGCGGTTATCGGTGACACGGTCGGCGATCCATGTAAAGATACATCTGGACCGAGTTTGAACATTCTTATCAAACTAATGACTATGGTCAGTGTTGTATTCTCAGGCGTTATAGTTAAGTTTTCTCCTGCTATAAGCGAATGGCTCCACCTTGGCAGCCAATAAAGCACAATCATAGCTCTGCTATTGACGCAGGCGAATAATAAAGTTAATCTATCGGGGTGGTCAAACCGACCGCCCCGTTTTTATTTGTTTGGATAAGGAATGAAAATTTGGCAAAAAGACAAATTAATATACAAAAGAAATTCGCCGTAGCGGCTGCGAAAGTCGCCGCTGAGAGGCATTGTACTGATATTGTGGTTCTGGATTTGAAGGGGATTTCGCAGGCCGCGGATTATTTTGTTATCGTAACAGGCACGAGCGACAGGCAGATGCGAACTGTTGCGGATGAAATTTCCGAAGCCGGAAGGGAGCTTGGCTACCAAAGGTTCGGAAGGGCCGGCTATGAAAAAGGGCGATGGATTCTGCTGGATTTCATAGACGTTGTAGTTCATATTTTCGATAGCGAATACCGTGAATACTATGACCTCGAACTCCTTTGGGGCGATGCAAAAAAAGTGAAAGTATAGGAATCTTTCAATAGAGGGTATATAACTCTATCAATTGTCATTCCCGCGCAGGCGGGAATCCAGATAGTTATGAAGCAATATTTTATTTATATACTTGCAAGTAAA
This sequence comes from Sedimentisphaerales bacterium, assembly GCA_016931715.1. Classification (GTDB taxonomy): domain Bacteria; phylum Planctomycetota; class Phycisphaerae; order Sedimentisphaerales; family Anaerobacaceae; genus JAFGPS01. The sequence continues at coordinate 17,181 of JAFGEF010000014.1, read as the reverse complement.
AGAAACGGGACACTTTATATTAGCTTAACAAGTAATCTACTGAAAAGAATAATGCAGCATAATTGGGATGATTTATATTATGAACTTATAGTTTAAATGGATTCCTGCCTTCGCAGGAATGACAAAGTCGAAACGAAACAAAATTATTTTAATATGAAACCTGTAATTGAAATACTCGAAGATAGAATAAGTGCTGTAATGTCCGAAGTTGCAGGGCAGGAAAAATGTTCTGCGATTATAAAGCAGGCAAGTGACCCGAAATTCGGAGACTATCAGGTCAACGGCGTAATGGCTCTCGCGAAACAGATTAAAACAAATCCCCGCAAACTTGCCGAACAGGTAGTTGAAAAACTAGATATAAGCGACATTTGCGAATTTCCAGAAATAGCCGGACCCGGATTTATTAACCTCCGGCTAAAACCAGAATTTATTGCCAGGGGACTTCTCGAAATAAATAAAGACACTGAAAACTTCGCGGTAGAAAAAACAACTGGGCCGAAAAATATAGTCGTTGATTTTTCCGGCCCCAACATCGCAAAGCAAATGCACGTAGGCCATTTACGAAGTACAATCATCGGCGATTGCATTTGCAGAATGCTCAAATTCCTCGGTCATAACGTAATCCCCCAAAACCACATCGGCGATTGGGGTCTCCAAATGGGAATGGTTATATATGCACTTGAAAAAGAAGCGAAATGGACTACGGAAGATAAATTTCCTAATATAGAAAATATTCCTGATGCATCTGATTTGTCTCTTGAAGAATTTGAAAGACTCTATAAAAAAGTTACAAAACTTGTCGAGACTGATCCGGAAATATCAAAGGAAGTTAAAGCATATACTGTTGCATTGCATTCAGGAGATAAATGGACCAAAATAATTTGGGATAGAGCTCGTAAAATATCATTAGAGCAATGCTATAAGATGTATAAGCGATTAAAGGTTAATTTAAATAACAATCATACTCATGGAGAGAGTTCATATAAAGATGATTTATCTAAAGTAGTTGACGATTTGAAAGAAAAAGGTTTTGCGATTGAGTCTGATGATGCGATTTGTGTATTTCCAGAAGGATTCAAGAATAAAGAAGGCGATCGATTACCTTTTATCATTCAAAAAAGCGATGGAGCATATTTATATGCCACAACAGATTTAGCGGCTATTCGATATCGAGTGAACAAATTAAAAGCCAATATGATACTTTATGTCACTGATGCAAGACAGAAGCTTCATTTTGAGATGTTATTTGCGGTGGCGGAACTGGCAGGCTGGGCAAAGAAAAATATGCTTCATCATGTAATGTTCGGAAGTGTATTAGGTGAGAACGGCCAACCGCTTAAGACTCGTTCGGGCGAGAATGTAAAATTGAAAGAATTACTTGATGAGGCTGTTGAGCGTGCGAAAGCGGTAGTTGAGCAGAAGAATCCTGAACTTTCACAGAATGAGAAAGATAAAATTGCTCAGGCAGTTGGAATCGGCGCTGTAAAGTATGCGGATTATTCAAATAACCGCACGAGCGACTATGTTTTCAGTTTCGATAAGATGCTGGCTATGGAAGGCAATACAGCTCCTTATATGCAATATGCTTATGCTCGGATAAAATCGATTGAGCGTAAAGCACAGATCAAAGACGTTGATATCAAAACAGAGCTTAAAGATATTGAGAATTTAAATTTAAGCGATCCATCAGAGATTGAGCTTGCAAAACATCTTGTTCGCTACAGCGAAGCGATACAATCCGCGGTTAGTGACTTCAAACCGAATTATCTTACGTCGTATCTTTACGAGCTTGCCCAGAAATTCAGCACATTTTATACGAGTTGTCCCGTTCTCAAAGCAGAACCTGAGCAGAGGCCGACAAGATTGTTGTTATGCGATTTAACTGCACGAACAATCAAGCACGGCCTTACAGAGCTTCTTGGTATCGAAGTGGTTGAGCAGATGTAATAACAGGAGTTTTGCAAAAGTTCAGTAATAATAAATAAGGGCGGTATCATGGTTTCACAGTTATGCAATGTCAATTTGGATGAACCAATACTGTCGCATATTCGTGCGGATTATCCATCATTGCGTCAGGATATGTCTGTTCAGGAAGCTCTTGAGTCTATACGCCGTGTAGGTATTGGAGAGCGAATCGTTTATTTTTATGTGCTCGATGATGATAAGAGGCTGGTAGGTGTCGTTCCGACCAGGCGCCTGCTTACAGCGGAACCGGAAAAATCACTTTCGGAAGTGATGATAAGCAAGGTTGTCTCAATCCCCAATACTGCGACGATTCTTGATGCTTGTGAAATTTTTGTAATGTACCGGTTTCTTGCATTACCGGTTGTTGACGAGCAGAGGCGTATGATTGGCGTTGTAGATGTCAGTTTGTTCACAGAGGAAGTTTTTGATTTCGCCGAGCGACAGCAATACGACACGGTTTTCGAGTCTGTCGGTGTTCACATTGAACAGGTAAAAGGAGCTTCGCCGCTAAAGGCTTTCTATTTTCGTTTTCCCTGGCTATTGGCAACTATTAGCAGCGGCACAATATGCGCACTGCTCGCGAGCGTTTATGAAACGACTTTAGCCCAGGCCATAGCATTGGCGTTTTTCTTGACACTTGTACTTGGTTTGGGCGAGAGCGTAAGTATTCAATCAATGATGGTTACTCTTCATATGTTGCGAATGTCAAAACCGAGTTTGCGATGGTATTTGAACGCACTTCATCGTGAAGCACGTACGGCGGTTTATCTTGGAGCCGCAAGCGGCGTGATTGTCGGATTATTCGCCCTGGTATGGCGAGGAGCCGCTCTGGTGGCTCTGGCGATTGGTTCAGGCATTCTTTTATCGATATGCTCTGCGTGCTTGATTGGTTTAAGTATTCCTGTTTTACTGCATACGCTTAAACTCGATCCGAAGATTGCCTCCGGCCCGATTACGCTTGCACTGGCGGATATTTTTACGTTATTATGCTATTTCACAATGGCTGCAATTTTGTTATGATACTGTTATTAAAAAGGATTCTTGGTTAAGCATGAAAATCGTTCAGGAACAATTTGGCATAAGTACGAGAAGCCGCAGCCAGATGATTGATATTACAAGCAAGGTTCAGTCATTTGTCAGTGACTCAGGTATTTCCAATGGTGATGTTATAGTTTATTGTCCTCACACCACTGCGGCTGTTACCATCAATGAAAATGCAGATTCATCTGTGCAGCATGATATACTTCTGACGCTGGAGGAACTATTGCCGAAGTATCGTCCGGGCTATAGACATTCCGAGGAAAATTCCGATGCCCATTGTAAAAGCTCTCTTGTAGGATGCAGTGAGCAGGTATTAATAAAAAACAGACGTTTGCAGCTTGGTACATGGCAGGCGATTTATTTCTGTGAGTTCGACGGACCTCGAAGCAGAAATGTTATCGTGCAGGTTCGCGGACAATAATTACCTGATGAAGACAATAGTAAAATTGAAAAACATTCGTTTTGAGCGCAATGATCGAACTATACTCAAAGACATATCATGGACTATCGAGCAAAACCAGCACTGGGCGCTTCTCGGCGCGAACGGCTCCGGCAAAACTTCGCTTCTAAAAATCATTACGGGTTACGAATGGCCTACTGAAGGTTCGGTTCAGGTATTGGGCAGGCGTTATGGCAAGTGCAACCTTCGCGAGCTTCGCAAACATATTGGCTGGGTGAGTATCGCTCTTGAGAATAAGCTGCCGGAAAATGATTCGGCTGTTGATATAGTTGCTTCCGGTTTTGATGCGTCGATGGGACTTTTTCGTGATATCACTGAAAACGAGCTGAATCTTGCGTATGATTCTCTCGCGATGATGAATGCCCGGAATTGTTCAGAGCAGAAGTTCGGCATTCTCTCACAGGGTGAACGGCAGCGCATACTAATCGCGCGTGCGCTGATAAATCGGCCGTCATTGCTGATTTTAGATGAGCCGTGTGTCGGACTCGATCCAGCGGCAAAGGTGCGTTTTCTGGATGATTTATCGAGACTGGCAAGTTGTTCCAGTGCGCCTGTAATAGTAGTTGTAACTCATCACATAGAAGAAATCGATTCATGGATAAACTTTGTCATGGTACTGAAGAACGGTGAAGTCCTCTCCTCGGGCTTAAAGAATAAAGTTCTTACAACTGATACTCTAAGCCGGGCATTAGATATGGACATGCTCGTTGAAAAAGAAGGACTAAAATATTATATAAAGCCTCTATAAAAGATTTGGTTTTAAGAACTCGTATAAAATCAGGCATTGATATATGTTATTGTCCCTGACAACCAGTACCGGCAACTGCCAAGTCCAGAGCATTTTTTGATCTGAATTGTTCAGGATATAAATACGAGATGCTGTAAATATATGCGCAGAAAAAAGGCGAGGAGGCGGCTCCGGCTGGGGGGGAGACCGGTGTACCACACTACCTCGCCGAGGTTTGCAAACTGCTTAAAGTGCAGTATTTATAGTTCGTATAATAAATTATTATACAATTTCAAAGAACACTTCGAGAAAATAATAACAAAAAGACCGCCTGTCAAGGTAAAACAAAAGGGCACTGAAAAACCCCCTAAATAATGTACACCTTACATTATTATAATTATATAGTTTTTGCCCAAAAAAGCAAGGAAAAAATGCTTTTTTACGTTTCCCGGTATCGATTTTCTTTATAAATTTTAGACATATTTATCGAAATACTATTAATATTTAAGCAAAAATGAAATAAGAGCCTCTAAAAAATGAATTTTTTAAGATGCAGTATTGTCATCCTGGTAAAGTTTCGCGGGCAAGATGCCCGCGAAACGATTCTTTTTGTTAGAGGTTATAAGTCTAAATCCGGGAAATATGTTTGATTTTATGTCCTCTAAAAATGAGAAAATAAGCTTAAAATTCCACACATGTAATTTTATGCTGGTAAAAATTCTTATAGATTGATATTTTGAAAACAATGTTTTTTAATATGTCTAATTCATAGAATAGTAAATGATGTAATATGTTAAAAATATCCGAAAGAATCAAACGCGTAGAAGAGAATATAAATTCCGCCTGTTCCCGGAGCGGCAGGGACCGGAGCGATGTAAAGCTGGTTGTTGTTACAAAGTCCGCATCTTTTGAGGCAATACTGGAGGTTCTGCGCCTGGGAATTACCGAGCTTGGCGAAAACCGTGTTCAGCAGCTTAAAAAAGTCTCTTTGCAGGTTGAGGAATCGTTAAAAGACAGCGATCCTGTCACATTGCGGAAGATTAACTGGCATATGATTGGACATCTTCAGCGAAATAAAGTGCGCCAGGTATTGCCTTCGGTTTCAATGATTCATTCTGTGGATACTCTTCGTCTGGCGGAGGAAATCAATGCCGGCGCGAAGAAAATGAATATACACCCGAAAATACTTCTTCAGGTCAACACTTCCAATGAATCTCAGAAATATGGTGTTCCCGTAGGTGCGGCAATACATCTTGCCGAGCAGCTTGAAACGCTGCCGAATATTGACCTGGCCGGCCTGATGACAATGGGACCTCTTACCCTCGATAAAAATGTGGTTCGTTCCTGTTTTTCCCGTGCCGCTGAACTATTCATGGAAATGCGAGGCGAAAAAATTGTCAGTCCCAAATTTACTCAGTTGAGTATGGGCATGAGTTCTGATTATGAAATAGCTGTCGAAGAGGGAGCAACTATTCTTCGCATAGGTTCAGCTATTTTTTCAGGATAACTTCAGGATTGAACTGTAATAAAAAAAAATAAAAAAATAGAAAGTACCCCCCGAAACAAGCCGAAAATCAACATATGAATTGTGATTTGCTGCTGGCAATCAGGATTATTTCTGTTATGGTCTTATAATGCAGCACTGATTTAAAGATTCCGTGGTAAATCAAAGCCCTATAATGTAAAGGGAAGATAAAATAGAATGGAAAATGTTGATTTACTCAGTGCGATTGATTTGGGAATCAGTTTCACCGACGTTTTGTATCTTACAAGTCGGGACCGGATTCCGCACGAAATCAGACGGCTTTTCAAACATAAAAAGCTTTCTTATCGCATTCTTTCCATAGACAGATTTTATGACGTTCGCGGCAGTCTTGATTCGATTGGAACCGTAGTAATTGATACACAGGGAACAGATTTTTCTGAGAAACTGGTCAGGATTATCGAATCTCTTGAGATACAGCATATCGGAGTAATTCTATTAACAGAACAGCCTGAAGAACCGGTAAAAAGTTTCCTTTTATCGCCGATAAAAAACAGTTTTTCGCTTGGCAGGAATTCAGATTCTGTTTCCATAGACGATTTGTGGGCAAGAATAAGCGTAAACCTTGCATTCCGCAAAAAAAGTTCCGGAATGGCTGTTGTGCCTGCTGTTCCCCCAAAGCAGGTACATGCTATTTATAAGAACAAACTTGCCGAGCAGCTTGCGACTACCAAGACATTAGTGGACAATTTAGCTGAACAGCTTCGGCTGGCTGGTCTTGTCCAGCAGGATTTTTTGCCTGCAACACTTCCGAGTGATAACAGGATTCAGTGGGCTACAGTATTTATGCCTGCCGAGTGGGTTTCCGGTGATATTTATGATGTTGTCCGCATCGATGAGAATCACATAGGTTTTTACATCGCTGACGTTGTCGGGCATGGAATGCCAGCCGCTCTGCTGACAATCTTTCTAAAGCAGGCGCTGGTTATGAGGGAAACTGCCGGAAACAGTTACAGGATATTCTCACCTGCTGAAGTAGTGCAAAAACTCAATAAGAAAATGGCGGCACAAAAACTCTCAGGATACCAGTTTGCAACATGCTGCTATTGTCTGCTGAATACGCAAACCCTGGAATTATCATACGCACGTGCAGGTCATCCTTATCCTGTTTTAATCAGACCGGGAAAAGAGCCTGAACAACTGGAAGTTCGAGGCTCGCTGCTGGGGATTTTCGATCAGGCTGAATATCATGAGCATACGATTCAATTGCAGCCGGGCGATAAGGTCCTGATTTATTCCGATGGTGCAGAATCCTGCATAGGCAGTTTCAATGATAAAGCCGGATTTTGCTTCACAAAGCTTTTTCATGATATCAAGCATGTGCCAGTCCTTGAGTTGATGGACGGATTCAGTACATTTATACAGGAAAAGGAATTTACACAGGCTGAAATTGATGATGTTACAATGTTAGGCCTGGAAATTCTCCCATAAACCTCATTTCTATTAAAACCAATAAGTATTCTGCAAAATTGAAGTTAGACATACTTTAAGAAAGAAAAAATTGCTTGCGTTTAATTTTTTTTTATTAAACAATCATTTTACATTATTTATCATTTTCCATAGGCTGGAAATTGCTTGCAAATACATTTTCTAACGTTATACTGCTGTTTTTAAATCGTTATTCATTGCAAAGGTGGTTGTACGCAATGTAGTCTTAATGAAAAGGAATACAGCGATGGCGGAAACAGACATCGACTTGAAAAAAATAAAAGAACTGATTGAAATAATGAAGCAAAACGGGCTTGACGAACTTGAGATTAAGCACGGAGATGACAAGATATTTCTCAAAAAGAGCCAGCCCCAGTCTTTTTCCGGACCTATAATAACTTCATTGCCAATGATGAAACATGATTCAATGCTGCCTTCCGGAGCAGTAAATGCCGCAGGAGAAGCTGGTCCAGGAGTTCCGGTTCAAGATAACTTAGTTGCCATAAAATCACCTTTAGTCGGTACTTTTTATGCCAAACCCAGTCCTGATTCCGAGCCTTATGTGGAAATCGGCTCTTCGGTTGGGCCGCAGACAGTTGTATGTATTGTTGAGGCAATGAAAGTTATGAACGAAATAAAAGCCGAGACAAGCGGAACAATTGTCGAATCATTTGTAACGGATGGCCAGGCTGTGGAATACGGCCAAATACTTTTTAAGGTCAAACCGGATTAATCGTGAAAAATAATCCCTGGAATACCATACGGGAAGCGGTAATATGTTTTCAAAAATTCTGATAGCAAATCGAGGTGAAATAGCACTGCGTATTATCCGCGCCTGTCATGAGCTTAATATCGAAGCAGTAGCGGTCTATTCTGAAGCCGACAAAGATGCCCCATATTTACAACTCGCCGACGAGGCGATTTGTATAGGTCCTCCGGACTGCTCCAAAAGTTATTTGAATATTGCGCGTATTATAAGCGCCGCTGAGATTACTGATGTGGAAGCAATTCATCCCGGCTATGGTTTCCTCGCTGAAAATACAGAATTTGCACAGATATGCCAGGAATGCGGCATAGCATTCATCGGTCCGCCTGTGGAAGCAATGAGATTGCTCGGTGATAAAGTCATGGCTCGCAAGCTTGCCCAGCAGGCCGGAGTGCCTTGTGTGCCGGGTTCCGATGGTATCATAGAAAATGATGCGCAGGCTCTCAAACTTGCCAATGATATGGGATACCCTGTGATAATCAAAGCCGCAGCAGGGGGTGGCGGTCGCGGCATGAGAATTGTCCATAACGATATCTCCCTGCGTTCGGCTGTAAATTCGGCGCGTTCTGAAGCTGAAATAGCTTTCGGCAACGGCGATGTATATATGGAAAAATATATAGTCGAACCAAGACATGTCGAAGTCCAGGTCATGGCTGACAGCAAAGGTAATGCAGTTCATTTTTATGAAAGAGATTGTTCCATTCAGCGAAGACATCAGAAAATGATTGAAGAATCTCCCTGTCCTGTCCTTGATAAGCAGACGCGCGAGCAGCTTTGTGAATCAGCATTGAAAATCATAAAAGAATCCAAATATGTGAATGCCGCAACTGTCGAATTTCTTCTTGATAAGAATAAAAGATTTTATTTCATCGAGGCGAATGCCAGAATTCAGGTCGAGCATCCTGTCACTGAAATGGTAACAGGCCATGATTTAATCAAATGGCAGCTTAAAATTGCATCAGGCATGCTCATCAAGATGAGCCAGAAGAGTATTAAGCATACAGGTGTTTCTATTGAATGCAGAGTGAACGCAGAAGATCCCGGCAATAATTTTTCTCCATGCCCCGGCAAGATTACGCGATATATTCCTCCGGGAGGGCCTGGTGTTCGTATTGATACACACGTCCATCAGGGCTGGGTTGTCTCACCGACTTATGATTCGATGATTGCAAAAGTCATCGTGCATCAAAACACAAGAGCAGAAGCAATTACGACAATGAAAAGGGCTTTGGGGGAATTTGTTATAGAGCCAATCAAAACAACTATTCCCGCCTGTCTTGAAATCCTCTCGCACAACCTCTTTATTAAAAACGAAGTCGATACAGGCTTCATTGAAAGAAACTTTTAATCAAAGATGATGTTGAGTATTCAGTTCATCGTATGTTTTTTGTAACTATTCATGCATTTTTATGTCATTGCGAGGCCTTCAGACCGAAGCAATCTCAAGCGTATCGAATGTTTAAGATTGCCGCGTTCGGCTTAGCCTCACTCGCAAGGACAAATAAACGAATTTTTTGTGAGCGTCTGCTGTTTTTTAAAAAAACGTTATGAAAAGAAACAGATTTAAAGCGATTTTATTTGATCTCGATGGTACGCTCCTCGATACCCTTCAAGATTTGGCTAATTCCATGAATACTGTTCTTAACGCACACGGAATGAGCACCTTTCCTGTTGATGATTATCGTACTTTTGTGGGTAAAGGTCTGCGGGAATTGATTAGATGCGTTTTGCCAAAAGATAAAGTTAATGACCAGACTGTAGATGATTTTCTTGCGTCTATGCGAATCGAATATTCGAGACGCTGGGCAGAAAATACAAAACCTTATCCCGGCATACCGGAATTGCTCGATGAATTGCAGCGAATGAACTTGCCGATGACTGTTCTTTCCAATAAGGCAGATGAGTTCACAAAAATTATGGTCAGTGCGCTTTTGCCGAATTGGCACTTCAAAATCGTTTATGGGCTCAATAGCGAATTTCCAGCCAAACCCGATCCTGCATCAAGTTTACGAATAGCTCATGAACTGAAAATCCGTCCGGGTGACTTTATTTATCTTGGCGATACGGATATCGACATGCAAACCGCCAATGCAGCCGGAATGTACGCCGTGGGCGCATTGTGGGGTTTTCGAACTGCCGACGAATTGAAAGCAAACGGCGCAAAAGTTCTTGTAGAATCTCCTGTTCAAGTCCGTGAATTGTTTAATCTTTAGATTATTGTATAAGAAATCAACGTTCAAAATCTAATTATTTTTACTACTGAAATTTGACAAGATACTATTTTAATGATATTAAATAGTTATTTATGATGGTTTTTGTGTTATAATAAGCTACATATGGGAATAGATCAAGCACTTATTAATGAAGTTGTAAAGCGTATCATGAGCGTTACAGAGCCTCAGCGAATAATCCTGTTTGGTTCAGCCTCTACTGGTAGTATGACAAAAGACAGCGATATTGATTTGCTTGTACTTCAAAATAAACCAAATGATATACGTAAAGAAAGTGTTCGAATTCGCCATGCAATGCGAGGTCTTGGTTATCCTTTCGATATTATCATTATGGATGTCGCACGTTTTGAAGAGAGTAAAAATGTTATTGGCGGTATTGCCTTTCCGGCCAACAAATATGGCAAAGTGATATATGAAGTCGCATGATAAAATAAGAGATGAGTTTGTCCGTCAGTGGTTACTAAAAGCGGAAGAGGATTATAATGCCGCCGGTTCTCTTCTGGAGCATGGTGTAACTTTTCTAAGTACAGTTTGTTTTCATTCACAGCAGGCCTCAGAAAAGTTTCTAAAAGCATTTCTAACTTATCATCAAATCGAATTTCCAAAAACTCATGATATTGCTGAGCTTCTTGATTTAATTGCACCCGTTGACAGTAAATTGTCTGCATCCTTGCATGATGTCATTGTGCTTACGAATTATGGAGTGAATGCCCGTTATCCAGGGGATTTTCCTGATATTACTATTAGCGATGCTCAAGAAGCTGTGCGAATGGCTGAAAAAGTTCGTAAATTAGTTCTGGAACTGCTCTAATGCATAGTATTTCATTGATTTATAAGATATCAATTATTTTTCTAAAGCAATCAGGTCTTCGTAAGTTTCACGTTTTCTGATTATTGAGAAATTCTCTCCATCCACGAGAACTTCGGCTGCTCGACATCGTGCATTGTAATTGCTGCTCATTGTAAAGCCATATGCGCCCGCGGTAAAAACGGCTAACAAATCATCTCTTTTAACAGGAGGCAATGCTCTGTCTTTGGCGAGGAAATCAGCTCCTTCACAAATCGGGCCTACAACGTCATATATCTCTGTACCATCCAGTTGAAAATCTTTCTCTCTTTGTGAGGGAACAAACTCCTCATTGACTTTTGCAGGCCAGATAAAATGAAACGCATCGTAAAGCGATGGTCTTATCAGGTCGTTCATACCGGCATCGACAATAGCGAAATTTTTACTGCCTCCCTGCTTGGTATAGATAATCCTCGAAAGTAAAATGCCCGCATTTGCGCATATACTTTTTCCAGGCTCAAGAATCAGCTTGAGTTTTCTATCTTTCAATAGTGGCACGATTCCATCCGCATATTGCTGCGCCGAAGGAACTGTATCTGATTCGTAATCGGCGCCGTAACCGCCTCCCAAATCGAGCATTTCGACTTTATGGCCGCATGTACGCAGCTCGTCTATTACAGGGAGTATCTTTTTTACGGCGTTTACATATGGCTCGATAGTTTTTCCGCCGCTGCCGAGATGAACATGTACAGCACAAAGATTTACATTTTTATTCCCTGCGTATTTGTCAAAGATATTAATTGCGTGTTCAATATCGACTCCGAATTTTGTTTCTTTTACGCCTGTTGTAATATAAGCATGAGTTTTATATTGAACATCAGGATTAATACGCAGAGCTGCTTTTGTTTTTTTCCCCTGTTTTTCAGCAATCGTAATGAGGTTTTCAAGCTCTTCCTGTGATTCAATATTGAAATAGCCGATACCTGCGTTCATCGCATCGATGATTTCGTTATCAGTTTTACCAACGCCGGCGAATACGGTTTTAGAAGTATCACCTCCTGCCTGCTGAACGCGGAATAATTCTCCGCCGCTTACAATATCAAATCCGCTTCCTGCCTGTGCCATGAACTTAAGAATATTGATATTGCCGCAGGCTTTTACGGAATAGCAAATAGTTGTATCGATTTCGCTGAATGCCCTCTGCATCTTTTGAAAATGCTCGATAAATGTAGCCTTGCTGTAAATATAAACAGGAGTGCCGATTTTTTTCGCAATCGTCTCAATTTTCACATTCTCGGCAAATAAATTGCCATTTTGATAGCTAAAATGGTCCATATTATCAGTTTCTTAAAAAAATGTCCTAGAATAAACATAAAATATCATTTCAGAATGACAGTATAAGCATTTTCATACGGATTGCAAGTCAGCAATTGTTTTATGAACAGGGTGATGTGTATTGGCAAACGTTTTTGAGGTGTAATGCAGGCAGTTTTTCAGATTTTTAATCTGATAAAAAAGGAAGGTTTCACTGTAATAGCAAAACCTTCCTTTTCAAGTGTATAATCCATGCAGATTTCTGCAGGATTTTACATTTACACTATTTTTTTTTCTTCTTTGCTGCTTTCTTCTTCGCTACTTTTTTCTTCGCTACTTTTTTCTTCGCTACTTTCTTTTTTGCAGCTTTCTTTTTTGCCATTAGTTGTCACCTCCTTTTGGCTATCAAAATCCATTTAAAGTTTTATTTACTATGACAACATTTACTACATTAAAAATTTACAATATAGTATATAAATATTATAAAATATATTCATTATTTCTTTATCGTCTAAAACTTTACTAATTCTTGATATATTTTTCAAGCATCAAATTCTTATATGACTGAAATTTTTTTTGCACGTATCTGCAAATAAAAGTTAAAATGATGTTCGATTTATTTGGTTTTTAACATTTATATATTGTAGTATATTGTTTTTAAGGTCATATACGAAATAGAATATTATAGTGACATAATTAAGTGTTTTTTATGAATAATAAAAAAATAATATTGTTCGGCGGTACGTTTGATCCGGTTCATCTTGGTCATACGATAGTTGCGAATGCAGCACTTGAATACATAGACGCCGGAAGGATAATTTTTATTCCGGCAAAGTGCTCACCGCTAAAGGGCGCTATGCCGAGAGCGAGTGACATCGACCGGCTGAATATGCTTTCTCTTGCAGCATCAGGAATGAAAAATGCCGATGTCAGTGATTACGAAATAAACAAGCCTGCGCCGAGCTATACACTTGATACAGTCAGGTATTTTCGCTCTATATACGATAATGAATATATCCTATACTGGCTGGTCGGAGCCGACAGTATCGATGACCTGATTTACTGGCGTAACATTAAAGAATTGATCGACGAATGCAATATAGCCATGATGTACAGGGCTGAATATGAGAAGCCGGATTTTACCAGGTATCAGTCGATCTGGGGCGCTGAGCGCGTAGAGAATTTACAGCGGAATATTGTCCCGACTCCTCTGGTTGATATAAGCAGCACAAAGGTAAGAAAGAATATTGCCGCCGGTTGTGATATTTCGCAAATGCTTGATAGTGCAGTACTTAACTACATAAGAGAACATGGCATTTACAAATCCGAATCAAAAAATCCAGGCAGATAGTGTTAATACTATGGTGTTTTTCGATAGCCGCTAATTTCTTCGATTAACCAGTTATACCATACTTCCATGCCTTCGCCTGTTTTAGCTGAAACGGGAAAGATTCTAAGATTTTTGTTTAATTTGCGTGCATCCGTCCCGGCTCGCTCAATGTCGAAATCAACATGATCGAGAAGGTCGATTTTGTTGATAAGCATGGCTTTTGACTTTGCGAAAACAGCAGGGTACTTGATTGGCTTGTCGTCACCTTCCGCGACAGACAGGACAGCGATTTTTCCTGATTCTCCAAGCTCGAAAGCTGATGGGCATACGAGGTTGCCGACGTTCTCGATTATAATCAAATCAAGTTCGTCAACAGGAAGATATTTTAGTCCTTTACTAACCTGTTCCGCAGATAAATGACATGCACCTTCGGTATTAATTTGTATTGCGGATGCGCCTGCGTTTTTAATTCGCTGCGCGTCGATATCTGTCTGAATGTCACCTTCTATGACACCTATTCTGATTTTATTTTTCAGCCCTTGTATTGTTTTTGAGAGTATTGTGGTTTTGCCTGAGCCTGGAGAAGAAATCATGTTCAGACATAAGACCTTTTTCTGTGCGAGATAGAAGGAATTTGCTATGGAAATTTTTTCATTTTCACTAAGAATTTTTTTTTCAATTTTTATTTTTTTCATATTTTTTTATTCCATTTTGAATTTTATTTCTTCAAGCATCAAAGGAGCGTCAGGTAATAATTCGAAGTTTTCACTATGGCAATTCGGACATTTTATGCTTTCAAAATCAATCGCAAAACTTTTTTTACAGTCTTTACATTCAGCTCGCAAAGGTTTTTGTTCGACAATTAATTTCATATTTTCACAAATAGTTTTTTTTGCAATTGCATCGAAAGCAAAACAAAGAATGTCCTCATTAATTGCGTTGAGTTTACCGCAGCTTATTTTTGCTGCGACGGGTTTTGCATTTTGTTTGGATGCTTCTTCTGATATTTGCGCTAATAAATATTCTGCAATTGTAGTTTCATGCATCAGCATATCCTCGGAAGCTCGCGTCCATAAGGCATTTGAACAATTCTTTTGCCGCCTATTCTTGTTTCAAGCTCAACGACAGGCACATCTCTGCTTGCTGTAATCTCGCCGATTATGCTCGAATCTTTTCCCAAAGGATGTTTTCTGCAAATATTTAAGGCTTCTTCTGCAGATTCAGGCGAGACAACTGCAACGAACTTTCCCTCGTTAGCGATTGCAAGCATGTCAAAACCGAGCATATCTGCCGCCGCCTGGACGGTTTTATTTACAGGTACGCAATTTTCTCTGATTATCACACTAAAACCGCTGGTTCTTGCGATTTCATTCAGTGTAGCTGCCAATCCGCCGCGAGTTGGGTCTCGCATGAACTTTATACCGCTGGTTTTTTCTAACAATTCGCATGTAAGCGGCGATAAAGCGGCACAATCGCTTTTCAATTGAGATTCAAATTTTATTCCCTCGCGCTGTGAAATAATCGTCATGCCATGATCGCCTATTGTGCCATTAATAATAATTTTATCTCCTGTGGCAATTTTTTCGATTCCTAAATCTGCATTAGGCAGTTTTACTCCTATGCCTGCTGTATTAATAAAAATCTTATCGGCTGAGCCGGTTTCAACTGTTTTTGTATCGCCTGTTACGATATCGACATTGTTTTGACGCGCGGTTTGACCGATACTTTCCAATATCTTCTCGAGCAATTTCATTTCAAAACCGTCTTCTATTATTAAAGCAAGAGACAGGGCAATCGGTTTCGAGCCGGCGACTGCTAAATCATTAATAGTCCCGCATACAGCAAGCTTTCCAATGTCGCCGCCATTAAAAAAGAGCGGCTTAACAACAAAGCTGTCTGTTGTGAAACACAGCGAGCCTGAAGGGAGATTCAGTTCTGCCGAATCTCCCAGTTTTGACAGAGTCGTATTTTGAAGCTTCGGTAATATATGCTTTCGTATCAGCTCATCAGTTAACTGACCGCCGCCGCCGTGTGCGAGTAAAATTTTATCGTTATTATCTGTTGTCATTATTATTTCCCTGCCTGCCGTATTTAAACCATGCCGCACAAGCTCCTTCGGAACTGACCATGCATGGACCAACAGGTTTTATAGGTGTACATTTCTTTGCGAATAGTGAGCACTCATGCGGCTCAATTAATCCGCACAAGACTTCGCCGCATCGACAGCCTTTAATTTCTTCGCTTGATTTTTCAGTTATATTAAATCGCTTGAATGCGTCATATTTACTATATTCCCTTTTTAATCCAAGCGAACTTGCTTCTATTTTTCCCAGTCCCCGCCAATAACCATCTATCGGCTCGAAACAATCTTCAACTATTTTTTGTGCTGTTATGTTGCCTTGTTCTGTTACGACCGCTCCGTATAATGATTTCAATTCAGCTTTGTTTTCCAGAAGCTGCTTACATATTTCGGCAAGCGTTTCGATTATTTGCAGCGGCTCGAAACCTGCCACAACGCATGGCCTGTTGAAGTCTTCCACTATTTCCCTGAATGCGCCGTATCCGATTATTGCACTTACATGACCGGGGCATAGAAACGCATCTATTTTATTATTTTTCCCGCTTAATAAAGCTCGCATCGCGGGCACTACGAGTTTATGTCCGCTTAAAATGCAAAAGTTCTCTATAGAATCTGCTCTGGCTTCTTTTACCGCAACGGCAGAAGCGGGAGTAGTGGTTTCAAAACCAACCGCGATAAAGATGACTGTCTTGTCAGGATTTTCTTTTGCAAGCTGCAGGGCATCTTCGCTGCTCAAAACAACTCTGATATTCGCTTTGGATTGTTTCGTTTCGAGCGAGCCTGCTTTGCCGGGCACTCTAATCATATCGCCATAGGTTGCAATTATGCAGTCATCCCGGTCGGCTAATTCCAGGACGATATCGATATAATCCTGACTTGTAACACAGACCGGGCAGCCCGGGCCGGACAAAAGACGCAGATTTTCAGGTAAAAGCGAGCGTAAGCCGCTGCGGAAAATCGAAACCGTATGCGTGCCGCAAACCTCCATGATGTTGATTTGCCTGCCTATCGATTTGCAGGTCGCGTCTAAAATATCCTGTGCCTGGTTTATTTTATTCAGCATTTAAGTCTTCTATTTCCGAAAAAAGCTCCCATGTTTTTCTTGCTTCTTCTTCATCGACTCTGGAAATCGCAAAGCCGGCGTGTACAAGAACCAAATCGCCTAATTTCGCGTCAGGTAAAAGCGTAGTTTTCGCCTTGAAGCGATTGCCCATCGCGTCAACAATCGCTTTATCACCTTCCAATTCAATTATTCTTGCCGGTATTGCTAAACACATAATTCTTGTTTATTACTTGATTTTCTTAAAAAAACGAGTTCGGATAATTCTAAGCGGCATTCTATTGCCTTATATGTCTCACGTCAATATTTGGATTAATATTCATATCATCTTGTTTATACCGAGAATCATTCTTAAACTTAATCTCAAACTTAGGGCTTTTTTGAGGAGGGATTTTTTATTGGAATTTTTTCAAAGCGCACTCCTTGTGTATGACGATTTAAGGGATAGT
>JAFGEF010000013.1 GCA_016931715.1 Sedimentisphaerales bacterium | reverse complement strand
TTACACAAAACGCTCAGAGAGTAATAGATCTTCTGATAAAAACCATTCCAGAATTATAAAATTTTACCTAAAAATTAACTGCCAATATTTGTTATTCTTCAATAATTTAATAAGAATTTCTTTTGTCAACATCTCTAATTCTCTTTGTTTTTCCACAAATGGACGAACATCAGAAATCACTTTTTTCCAATCATATTTTGAAATACAAATTGCTGTTTCGCTTCTCCAATTACCCTCAGTAATTTTCTTATCGCCCCAGCCTGTTTGTTTTAAGGCGTTATTCAAAAAAACAATATTCGGATCTGGCCATGTTCTATCGGAAAGATACCACATCAAATCATAAAGATCTCTTCCCTTGACATACTTTCGGCTCAGTAAAGCATGAAGTTTACCCGCCAGAAGAGAACTTTTATCATAATGCTGCAAGTTCAATAAACAATGCCTGCGTACAACACTTGTTTCAAATGTTGCCATTGGTGGCGGATTTGTGTCGATTTCTACCTTGATTGATATAGTTTCAGACCTATGTGGCGATAGACCGATTTCATAGAGAAGACCGCTAAAGTTTAAAAAAGCAGATTTTACTGTTTTCTCACTTTTAGCCTTGACTGTTAATGCGTAATCTTCTGTCCCAAAAACGCTTTTAATTTTCTTCATTAAGTCAATAAAATTGTCCTCAAGTCCGGCTTTAACTAAAGAAAAATCAAGGTCTTCTGAAAAGCGAGGCATTGAATACAAAAAACGCAGCGCTGTCCCTCCTACAAAAGCCCAGTTAATAAAGGCGCCTTTTTCCTGCAAAATTTCAAGAACTCTTGCCTGAAGGTATTCACGAGTTATACATCTAGCAAGATTATTGTCCGTGATTCTCTCGACAAGTTGTTTTATATAGTCTTTCATAATTCAACACCGTCACCTTTAGTTGTAATTTTTTCTATCTTTGTTACAGCCCTTGTTAATTTAGGACTTCCGGACTTCTCAGCGTATTTTCGGAGTGTCTCTTTACTGAGTTTATCGAGGTTCTGAAGCCTAAGTTCCATCAGAAATTCTTCTTTGTCTCCACCTGTAGTTAGATAAACTAAATCAAGTAGTGCTTTTTCTGCATCAGCTAAAAAGACTTTTTGTTTTTCCGGCAACTCAATCATTTTATAACCCCAGAAAAAGCTCTTTCTGACATGTCTGTATTCAAATCGTCCCAAAGGCGTTTCAATTGTTTGGGGTCTTGTCGTTGTAATACTTGTTGTTGAAGGGACAAATTCTGGAATCAAACCATACCAGGAAAGTGCCGACTGGAGACTCACATACGAAGGTGATTTAAGTGATTTTGCAATACTATAAAGCTCCGGTTTTATCTTTCTGTAAGGCTCAGCCAGTGTGTAAAAACCCTTATGAAGCTTGATCAACCTGCCGGCCTTTACCCAACGTGCCAGTTGCAGTCTAACTTGAACAAGATTTTCCCCGGCGGCCAGGAATCTGGTCGAAAAAAATGGCAAATCGCCGACCTTTTCTAATAAATCTATATATTTCATTGCTGTAATATATCATATTCGACATTTATTAACAATAATATTAGTTAAATTAAAGTTTTTGGTAAAATATTCACAATATATTATCTACTATAAATTTCCTGCTATTTTCAATAACTCTGTCAGTTTGTACAGTAACATCCTGTACATACCTTGTCGCCATCCTTAAATCTGCATGACCCAGGAGCCTCTGGACGGCAAATGGATCACCTGACTTTGCTGCAATCGTTGCTGCGGTTCTTCTAAGGGAATAGAAACCAGTTCCTTTGGGTACATTAATACGGATCTTTTTAATCAACCTCGAAAACTTAGTTGTGATTAAATTAACGTTTATATACTTCTCAGTACCATCTGCATTAGTCTTTATAGCACTCTGCATAAATGGATTACCTCTGTTGGTTTAAAAGACAAGCCCACCTTTTCGGGAAACCTTTTTAAGCGACCTAACGGTTTCAGGCTATAATGGGAGATCTCGATTGACACCTGTTTTTCTTCGGGGCAATTTTACCCTGCCATTGACCAAATCAATATCAGTCCATTTGAGATATGCACAATCCGTACATCCAAAGCCGCAGTTCAATCCAAGCCATATCATAGCTCTCATTTTAATATCAGCAAATACAATTAATTTGTGAATTTGAGTTGCATCGAACGTGAATTTATCCTGATGAATAATTTTCCCTCTTGATACGGCATCAATATTTGGAATTTCTTTAAGAATATCATTTTTTCTTGCCCAGTGGAACATAGCCTTCATAATACTGATGTTCAGATTAAGCCTGCTGACGGAACCGTAATATTTCTGCAGGTTTCGTTTATAGTTTTGTAAGTTTAGTGTTGATACGCTCTTAATTTTACAATCTTAACCCAGGAAAACCTCAAGTTTATTCAGGCTACTAATCTGATCATTATAGTGACGTACTGTAAGATTGTTAGCCATGATTTTACTATGCTGATATTTCAAGTATATGTCAATAAGCTGGCTTATTGTCATATTATTGTGGTTAGATTCTGTCAGAGTACTATTCAGTCCATGAAGAAATTTTGCCTGATCCAGATATTTTTGTAGAGCCTCTTTCTTATCACAGCCGAAGTAATAAATCTTCCCTTGAATTTTTTTACAGTATTGTCCGGTCGGGTGAAGCGTAAGTGGGAATTTGTCTGAACGAGTTTTTCTACTTAATGTTTTCATGGTTTTACCTCCTCAAAAAAAATGATTAATAATTGATATGATATTTTCTATTTAGTTGTAGTTTTTTAATCGGATAATTATAATCTACAATCGTAAAAGTTTGCTATATATCAACTTATGAATATTATATGAAATTTTTGATAATTGTACATTGAAAACTATCACCAAATTTTCGAGCCTCATAAATAACTGTTATTAAAACACTTATTAAATCGAACCTTTACAAAACTGGGGAGATAAAAGGCTTTCTGGTTTTATGATGGTTGTAAAGATTTTCGAACAAGAATAAGGCTTATTTTAGGTTGGATTAATTTGAAGTGTTGATGCTCTTTGTATGGCAGAATATTATAACACTCTCTAATCGAAAGAGGGGAACAACTGGGAATACAGAGCATGCCTAAATTAAGAGAGCTATAGTACATATACTCGACAGATTTCCGTAAGTAAGCAATTCGATCTATGTTAATTCAGACCTTCACGTTAACGGTTTTAGATTAATATTTACATTTGAAAATATTAAATATAAAATTAATATAATATGGAGTATGGAAACATAGAATAGAACTATTGTTATGGGGAAAAAGGAGAATTTTTATGAGAGTACGAGTAATTACGATGGATCTGGTCTTGTTGTTTTTGTCATCAACTTCCTTTGCATTGATAGGTCCCCCGACAGCAGAACTTGAAAAATGCAAGTGATTATTAAGAGGCAACTATACTTACAACAGTCAGGATGTGGACACAATAAAGATTACATGGGATGAGGTTGGTGACGATACTCTTGTTATAACATGGATAACGAGTTTGCCTGTGGTTTGGGTATCAAATATACTTTATGAAAAAAGAAAAAGCTGATTGGGGTGTTGCTCTTCAGATGAACTGGTTTGATACAAGTGACAGTGAATGTTACAGCTATACACATGATATTGAATATGGCCCAGTAGGAACTTGTGACCATGAGGGTAAGGCAACAACTGATATTGAAACTCTTGGTATATTAGTTACAGTTGGACCTACTGTTGATATGGGAAGCTGGAAGCTTTACGGCGGGGCGCTGTATCATCTTCTAACATCTGATTATAATTATACAGAAAATGAAACATGGGAAGATACTGAAGGTGAGAGCGGCTGGTGGATTTGCAAAGACAGCGGAGATACTGAAACAAGCAGTTTTGGCGGTTAAATCGGTGCTAAGTTTAACCTTATGAAGAACAGTAATATGAAAATGGAATTGCTCGCAACAAATAATGGCTGGGGCGCAGGGGCTGGAATAGAAATTCAGTTCTAAGCATTACCCACATTAAAGAATATGTGGTTAATAAAGGGAACTGTTGTTAGCTTTGCAGTTCCCTTTTTATTTTTATAAAATGTTTAAAACCTTTAATATTCGTTTATGATAAAGAGAGCAAATTTGCTTATTACTGTAAAAGTTCATTAACTTAGGCGAAACTAAGATGGTTTCTTACTTGATTCATTTTTTTCTGGAAGTTAAAATATTGCCATGGCCAAAAAAAGAAAAACTCAAATCTGTGCCTTAAAATACAGGCTAAATCCCGGAAACTTACCCATCGTGCCAGCGGCAAGCCGCGACAGGTTTTCTTTATGGTGCTTTGCCTTTTTTAGTGTACTGCTGCTGAATTCTCTCCCGCTGTACCAGCGGCAAGTCGCGGCAGGTGTTGCGGTCTCACGTGAATCTCGCATTGCGCCAGCTCCTTTTGAGATACAAATTCAGGACAAAGACAAACCTGTTGTTGGTGCTCTGGTGAACCTGGGTGGACGATTTGCTGCCACTGCAACCGAAGGCAAAGTAATATTCGATGGTGTCCCTGCGGGTCAATATGAGCTTACTATCAGGCATTACAATTATAAAATCCATAAGCAGCATACTCAATTAACCGCCGGCAGGCGTGAACCTCTTATTATTTCCCTGCTGCCTTCTCCGGTTTATGATGTGAAAGGAACTGTAATTTTTGGTGACACTTTGCAAGCAGTACCTGGAGCAAACGTAACCCTCGAACCTGTTGATGTAAACGCTTCATCGCAGGGCATCTTTAATTTCGCGGCAGATTGGGATGGCAGCTTCCGTGTGCTGGATATTCCAGGCGGCAGCTATAGGGCACGTGTGCAGAAACAAGGCTGCAAAGAAGCGGTTTCGATGATTTCGATTCCGCCGCTAAATAATAATTTGACACTTCCCATCCTGCGCATTACAAAACCGGGTTCACTATTTCTGACCCTGGTTGATTCGATAAGCGGAACGCCGATAGCAGACGCGAACGTACTTCTTGCCGAAGCTGCGCCGCTTGGTGAAATCGCACGCTCAACTTCTAAGAGCGATGGTACTGTCCAATTCACTAATCTGGCTCTTGGGCAGCTCAATTGGAGTAATGACGTAGAGACGCACGGCCGTGTGACTCTACTTCCTGTCAGCCGGGACCGGGCAACCGTACATATCGAAGCCAATGGTTACGAACCAACCAACATTCTTGTGTCACTGCGCAGTGAATCCAATCGATTGGTACGCATAAATCCAGCAACAAAACAAAAAGAGGCCGAGCCGAATAATGACCTTGCTCACGCTCAGGCAATATGTACCGGCGCACCTGTAAGTCTCTCTATCGCGGAGAAAGGCGATCAGGACATCTTTACTTTTCGTCTTGAAGAGCCAGCCATGTTACGCATTGAAGTTGGTCCCAAAAATCCTATCGAAATCCAGTTATCACTGCTCGACAACACCGGCAGTGAAGCAGCAGTATCGAATAGTTATTCAGGGCAAAACGCCCTGATTAATCGCGGAGTACTGGCCGGAACTTATTATGTCAAGGTTACCGAGTGGGGAAATAATAACTCTTCACCGGAGCCGCTAAATCTCATTGTAACTTCTGTCACGGCGGCCGATCCGCTTGAAAGCAACGATAGCATTGCGGGAGCGAGATTGCTGCTTCCGGGAGAATGCGCTCGCGGCACTATCTTACCAACCGGCAATAGTGATTACTACCGCTTTGAAATAGAACGTCCCGGCATGGCACGATTCTTTGTACCCGGTCATGTTCTGGAACGCGAGCTATATGTACGCGACGAAGCAGGAACTATTCTTGGGCAGCAGGCGGTATATCCGAATAGTAATTTGGATTTGCGAGTGGCACTGAATCGCGGACATTACACTGTCGAACTCAGAGAGTGGGGAAACAACAATGAATCAACTGTACCTTATGAGTTGCGTTTCGATTTTGCGCCCGATGACGGTGTTCAGGACCCTGAACGCGGGAAACGTCTGGCCGCGTTACGTACTCTTGAACCAGGAACCCTCGTCGGAGCTACAATCAATCCGCTCAAAGATATAGATTTATGGGCGGTTCCGCTGGATAGTTCAGGACTTCTGCGTTTAAATGCGAAAGCATCTATGGAAATTCAGGTAAAAGTTCTGGATGAGAGCGGCAAAACACTTGCAGCGGCGAATGCCTACCCCAATACGCCGCTAAATCTCCTCTGGAGCGCACCCAGCGCAACAATTGCATGGGTAGAAGTAAGTGAATGGGGTAACAATAGCTGGTCACCATCACCTTATACACTAAGTGCATGGTGGGAACCTTGCGATGAATTGGAACGTATGGGACGTAATGATTCACTTGCCGCGGCTACACCTATCGAACCCGGTGACGTTATGCGAGGAAGCATTACGCCTTTTCAAGATGCTGATTATTACCAAATGGAACTCAGTCACCCGGGTTATCTCGATATTACCGGAAAAGCACCTTCCGAAATCACAGTTACAATTTTGGACAGCGATGGAAAGCAACTGGCCGTCCAAAACTCGTACCCAAATAATGAGTTTCATGTTGGTGCTGATGTTCAGGCCGGTACTACTTATGTAATGGCTCAGGAATGGGGTAACAATAATCAGCACGTCGGTGCTTACCAGCTCCAGACAAAACTGTATCGAGCCGAACCTGCAGAGCGAAAACCTCTTGCTGACGACCCAATCCGACGATTGAATCCTGGTGAAGCGTATTATTTTACTATAGACCATATAAAGGATCGTGACCGCTTCTTATGCGACGTGCCTTCTGAAGGGCCAGTACACTTTCGCATAGTTTCACCCGGTGAGGTCAGCATAAAAATTTCCGATGACCGTACAGGTAAGGAACTGGCAACCCTCAACCAATATCCGAATACAATGGGACACCGTGCGATTACGGCAAATGGACCAACACGTTATCGTCTTGAAATCACGGAGTGGGGAAATAATAATCGCACTACATCCCCGGCGTATGTAATAGTTGACAAGGTTGACCGTCCTCTGGTTGCCGAAAAAATAACATGCAGCTTTGATGTCACTGACCCTACTCTCGTGACTTTCACACGTGAGGAATGGAAAGGAATTTCTACTGCAAGCTCCGTTTCAGTTGACGCTGACGGTGACGGTAAGGTCGATTGTGAACTGCCCGCCGGCGGCAGTGCGACTGTACGTTATGCGGCAGAAGGAACTTACGCAGCGAATATTGTTTTCAATGGAGCACAGGGGCAGCGTTCCATATCCAACCTATGGGTCGATGCTATCGGGCCGCGAGAACGTGCTGGAGTTCATGTATTAGTGCAATATCCAGTCGAAGGTCAAAAGGTTGAACATGATGGCCCATGTATTGTGCGTGCTATCAGCTATACCGGTGCTCGCGTAAATCGTGTTGAACTGGCCGTTGATGGTGTTTTGACTTCTACTGCTTATGCGTCTCCTTTTGAACTTGATGTACCATGGCACACACTTGGTTCAGGTAAGCACGAGCTGTCTTTCCGTGCTATCGATGCCAGCGGTAATTTTAGCAATCTTAAACGTAATATAGAAGTAGGCGAATTTTTCAATCTAATGCCCACAGACGGAACAGTACTGACTGGTGACGACCTAACTATAAGTTGGATTGGTTCCGGTTTTGGCAGTTCAAAAGTTGAATACCGGCTAAAGGGTCATGAAGAATGGACCGCATCGCAAGGTTCAAATGCCCGTCAAAGACGAGTACGTCTTGAAGGTCTTGAAGCAGGAAAAACTTACGAATGGCGTCCTGTTGCCAGCAATGAAACCGGTCCGATTCGCGCGGTTACTCTTGTAAAGGGATTGGCCTTTGGTCGAAATATTTATGGCGGTAACATCGCACGTGACTATGACCAGCGTATTTCTATTTCGGTACGTAACCACGCTGAGGAACCGCAAACCGTAAAACTTGAATGCGGACGACCGGAAAGCGACCTTATGCTGGTGGGATTTGTCGGAGATGGTTCCGAGGGAAGGCCTTTTGAACTTGCACCCGGTCAGAAGCGAGAGTTCATGCTGGGTATCAGTGCGCAGGATGTGAATTCAGAGCACCATCGTTTTCCTGTGCGCATCACTTCGCAGCAAGGTTATTCTGATGAAGCTATGGTGGATTTGTTCGTGCGTCTTCCCAAGGTAGAGTTTGAATGGACCAATATTGGCCCTGTTAAAAACGGCCTCGGACAAAGCATGCGTCTGGTAAATCGCGGCGATACACTAACAGACTTCTGGCTGCGGGGAAGCAGTGCCGACATTTTGGTGTCTCCAGCCATTGAGCATGGCAGTTTCAACGCTGGAGAAGTTAAAGAAATAACTGTTCGGCCGCGATTGTACGAAGGATTCGAACAGGTCAAAGGCGAAGTAATAGCCGGTGCATTGAGCAAATCCGCGGCGCAAGATGTCGCGGTGGAACTGGAAGAAGGTCAGAGTATGCATTACGTGCCGTTGATTCCAGGCCATGCGGATGGCAATTCACTAATTGACGCTGAAGAACAACTGCTTTCCTCGCGGGCTTTAAGCGGTTATTTTCTGGATCCTTCCTATGTCGATTGGTCTCGGAGGGAAAATCCTGAAGATACAGATGGTGACGGCCGTGCTGACCGATGGAGTCAAAAGGATGAGTTGGAGGGAATTCTGTGGATTGGTAATGATACAACCGGCGATGGCCAGGTCGATTTCGTACAGGGTGATGTTTGGTGGGATGGACAGGTCGATTATTCAGCTTTCCGTACCGAGAACGGCTGGGAACAAACTAACCTGGTTGAAGCCTGGATGGAAATGGATTTTTCACTGCCATGGGCGAGAAACACTTATGAAAATCACGGCATGGAAATGGTTTTAAATGGTCAGCCTGTCGGCGGTTTCAAGGACAAAATTCCAGAAGGCAATTATTCCTTTAAGCTTCCCGCGAGTGCAATAAATTTCACACCAGAAGGTGTACCGGGTGACAATACAATTGAGCTGCGAACAGAACATCTGCGAGGCGGCCATTACGTAGTTGGCTCGGACTTCGATTTGAAAATGCGAATGACAGGCACCAACGTATGGGCCGCTGCAAAATCGCAGGAAGAGGCACAAGCGACAGTACTTGCAATGGATAATATTTCCCTTGATAAACCTGATTTCAGTGTATCCTCGGGTGAATTGCAGGTCGAAGGGCCAGAATCTCCCAAGGTTGGTGATAAGATTGTTATCAGCGTACCAATTCGCAATCTCGGTGCTGTAGGTTCTCAAGATGTCCCTGTAGCCCTGATGCGCAGTTCTTCGGGAGGAAAGCCAATTGAACTCGCTCGTCAATGGGTTACGGATATTCCTTTGGTCGGCGATACGTTAGTGAGTTTTCCATGGACCGCAGGAGCAGGCGACCATACTTTGTCTGTTGTAGTGGACCCTGACAACGAACTCGGCGACTGGAGCAAATCCAACAATGCCGCTTTAGTAAGTATGAAAGTTTCCGGCGATGACAAGCAGCCTACGTTAACTCTTGATGGAATTGATGCTGGAACTATATTGAAGGATAGTATTTTTGAGTTTAAGGCCGCTGCGCAGGACGATGCCGGAATTGCACGTATGGAAGCCTCTATTGACAACGGACTTTGGAAAGATATACCTAATAAAACAGGCAATGGAACAGTAAAAGGATTGCTGCAGCCCGGCAATCATAATATAAGTGTACGTGCTACAGATACATCCGGCAATCGTATCGAAAAGAAAATTCCTTTGAAGGTTGATATGCCAACCCCTGAAATTGAGATTCTCGAGCCTGAACAAAATGCGAGTATCAATATGGATAGAACGCCTGTGCGCATGAAAGTCGGTGATAACGTCGCCAAAGCCATGGTGCGTGTTAACGGCGGTCCATGGATAAAAGCTCCCATTACGAACAATATTGCAGAGGCGCATGTACCGGTTAGCTACGGCGGCGGTGATATCGAGGCAGAGGTTATCGATAACCGCGGCGTACGTAACTCTTCCAAACGCAAGGTTCAGGGTACATGGCAGCCAACTGCGCAAAATATGGGATTTCATCCGGATTTTGTTATAGATGATTTCCTGAATATTGACGGCTTTGGTCCTATCGATATCTTGACAGACCCGGATTTCCTGTTCGATGAACCGCATCAGCCGCATGATGTGACATCGTCCGACAGAGGGACAGAACCCCAGTATAATCCCGACGTTCCTGCTTACAATGGCAATGACGATGATGAGGCGCTGCTCTCGCCCGGCCCCCCTCCTCCAAGATACACTGGAGACAGCGGCGATGCTGAACCACAAGTACGAACTTCGATACGCCCGGCTGGCGGCATGGTCGTTGCCCGCGTTCAAGAATCAAGCTGGTATTGTACAAACCGACCGAAAATCAAAGTGCCTTTCCGCCTGCCGGATTGGTTGATGCGCAAAAATCTGCCTGTACCTGGAACCAGGCAATATACCGAGATGGTGCAGGCATTGCTGGAACAGTTAAGAGCGCAAGGTGTTGATACCACTGGTTTGGAGCGATTTCAACGTTATCTCGAAAAGGCATCCTCACAAATTGAAGACCCGCGTGAAATGCCCGGCTGGCTTGAATCTGTCGGTTTAGGCGGAGGATCAAAAATTAGCGATGCGGAATTGCAAACACGCCGCGAGCAAATGCTCGAACGCACTCAGGCCTGGTGGCTCAGGCTGCTGGCTTCCGGCGATCCTGACCTGATCGCACAGGGATTGCGCGCCAGAGCCGAAGCCTTCGGCAATTTCGATCAGGGTTTGCAAATGGAATCACAGGCGGCGGCCGATATGGTCGTTGCGCGTCAGACACTAATCGAGGATTTGGCCGAAGGTCTGCCTATCGCAGGTGAAATGATGGACTTATATGCTGTAGTGTACGGTGAGCGCGTACTGAACGGTCAGGAAATCAGTGACCTTGAGAGAGTCATTCGAGCAGGTGGACTTGTAGCACCTTTTGCGCTGGAGCAATTATTTAAACGTTCTAAACTTGCTCAACGCTGTGCTGAAGCTGTAGCGGAAAAATTGTCCGTCATGGGCAAGTGGGGTAAAGACACCCTGGGAAATCTGGCAAATATTCCGCCGAGTAAAATGGACGATTTCCTTAACAATGTTCAGAATGTGTTGACCACTGAGATTTCCTACACCCGTTGGAAACAAGGACGTCAGGCTGATAACGCCCGGCGTGTGTTTATGGAGTCGGCTGATGGAGCCGCCGACCTGGCGAGACATGCAGACGAAATTGCCGACGCAAAAAATGTGATTCACAGGTTAAACGATATTACCGATGATGTTGATTTCGAGAAGGCTGTTCTGGAAAGTTTCCAGACGAACAAAACAGCCCAGCGTCTCATTAATAGTGACATAGCTACCGATGACTTGCGAAGACGTATCAACCAGTCATTGCGCAATGTTTACAATGATGTTGATGATGCCGCAAAAAATCAAATACGCAGTATTATTAATGCCAGCGATGATGAACTTGCCGAAATCGCCAGGCGTACCGGCCATAGTACAGACGATCTGGCGCGTTTCCGTGATCAGGTACAGGACATCGCGCGCAAGAATAATGTTAATCCCCGTGATTTGCGTATTTCCACTGATGATTTCAGTGCCAACCCTGGTGCCAAAGTCGGTCGCGACCGTGATGTGACTTTCTTTGTTGATGATGCAACCGGTAAGCATCTGACGGATGTGCATCATGATATCTCCAAGGACCTCTACGAACAGGGTCTCTGGAATCGCACCCGCGGCACCGATGTTCCGGGACCTGGAGATGTTGCGCGACATGCGGAGCAACTCGACCAGATGGTGACCTCACGCTGGCATCCTGAGGCTTATAACTCCGGTGATTCAGCCTTCAGTGATTTTCTCAATACAAGCCGTCCGCCAACTGTGTCGCGCATCGAAGACATTCGTGACACCATGAACATCAAGTCTGAGCATTGGTGGCATTTGGCTGCAAATGAAGCTGACCCGATTCTACGCTCACAGCAGATTGCCGAAGGAATGCGTCAGGCAACAAAGCAATGGGATCGCATTATTGAACCGCGTGTAGGACTTTATCTCGGTGATGCCAGTCTTGCTTCCAAAGTAAAGATTCCCACTGACTTGCAGATAGGACTTGATATCTTCCGAAAAGTCGAAACCGGCGCGGTGACACCGGCACAAGCCAACGCTATGCTGAAAGAGTTAGGTATGTCTCACGAAATCGTTCTGAAGAAAATGACCGGCTTTTTTGAAAGTGTTGAGAAGAGTGTCGGCCAGCAATTCCGCCGGATAGGCTCCGCCCAGTTAGACGATGTTCTGCGACATAATCCATTCACACCCGGTACAATGGAATGGGGTTCTGAAGCCCTTGGCCAAATCAATAGCGCCCTTAAAAGCGGCAAAATCAGCAGCGATGTATTCATGGCCCGCCGCTCAGATGTAATCAGCAGGATACAGGCGAAGGTGGAGGACATTGCGGCTGATGCCGGCGCTGATGCTTTCAAGAACTTTGACTCATGGGTAGTAAAGGCTCTGACTGACAGTCGACTATCGAAATTGGAGGCAAGAACTCTTCGTGAGTGGGCAGCGGCAAGGGAGGAAGAATAGTTCTTGGAGTTTGGTCATAAAGTTATTTTATCCGATGACCTTTCTATACCATTATAATTTCATTGAACCTATACTCAAACTTAGGGCTTTTTTGAGGAGGGATTTTTTATTGGAATTTTTTCAAAGCGCACTCCTTGTGTATGACGATTTAAGGGATAGT
>JAFGEF010000087.1 GCA_016931715.1 Sedimentisphaerales bacterium | reverse complement strand
TCGCCTTTTTCTATATCAATATTGAGGGTATGTTCCTTACAAACAAACAATTTGATATTTTCCATTTTTTGTGCAACATTGGCAAGAACAACGCCTCCATATTTCGAGCTTCCGAAAGGATTGGATAAGACTAATATAAACGCAAGTGTGACTACCGCCGCGGCTGAATATCTTGTAACTTTACTTTCCATGATAAATCTCCATACACTTTTATGTGATTTAATTTTTAGTTGCTTTGCATTTGATTCATCGAGGATATATTTTTCCTTCCATCTCTCGGTGTCGAATTTAACTTCACCAAAATCAACAGCTCTCGATATGTTCTCATCAAGCCATTTCTCATCTTTTCTGTTTTTCATAAATCCACCTCAACAGAATCAATTTTGCCTAATTCTTTTGCAATTAACTTCTTTGCCCTTCTGAGTCTTCCGTTCACTGCCTCCAAAGAAATTCCAAGCACATTTGAAATCTCCTGGTAACTCAGTTTGTTATAAAACTTCAGAAAAATCACCTCACGCAATTTCTCAGGAAGTTTTGTAATAATACTTCTGACCACTTCATCACAATTTTCATCTTGTATTTTTTCATTCGAATGAATTTCACAATCTTCAAGCCTGATATGCTCATGTCTTTTTCTTTTCTTTGCCATATCAGACGAAATATTCCGGCAAATTCTCGTAAGCCAACTGATGAACAAATCCGCCTTTTTCAACTTGGAAATATCGAGATAAGCAATGAAAAGCGTTTCCTGAGCCGCATCTTCAGCAAGGTCCTTATCGGACAATTGCGAATAAGCAATAGCAACCATAACAGGGTAATATTGCCCGCATAACCTGCTGAAACTATCGGCGTCGCCTTTCAATGCAGCCTGAACTAAGTTGTTTAGGTCATTCGTTTCCACATTTCTATTATATAAGTCTGTTTAAGATATGAAAACAGGGCGCAAAATATTTCCAAATTAAGAAATTTACTTAAATTTAGTATAGAACACCTGTTTGTAATTGAAAGTATAAATATCAGCTAATTGGTTATTTTATATAGGAGTTGTTAAAATGAGCAAAAAATGGCTAAAATCAGTTATAATGCTCTCAATTATAATTTTGAGCGGCGGCGTGGGGGGCTGGATTTTATCAGCCCAGCAGAAAGCTAAAGACAGCTCACAAACAGGCTTAAAAACAAAAAAGGAAGAGAAAAAAATGTATAGGAAACTCACAAGAGAAGAAGAAAGAGTTATTGTTCGTAAAGGAACTGAAGCTCCATTTACAGGGGAATATAACAAGTTTTTCGAGAAAGGTGTTTATACTTGCCGCCGCTGCGGCGCGGAACTTTTCGAGTCAGATGACAAATTTGCCTCCGAGTGCGGCTGGCCGAGCTTCGATGAGCAGATACCCGGAGCAGTAAAATGGACGCCTGACGCAGATGGTTTGCGAACAGAGATTACCTGTACAAACTGCGGCGGACACCTCGGACATGTATTTTTAGGCGAACGATTAACCGCCAAAAATACCAGATATTGTGTGAACTCGATATCTATGATTTTTATACCCGCTGAAAAGAGAGTAAGGAAAGAAAGAGCGATATTCGCCTCCGGCTGCTTCTGGGGTACAGAATATCATATGCAGAAAGAACCGGGAGTTATTTCAACAACAGTAGGCTACGCAGGCGGTTATGTGTCGAATCCAACATATCAACAAGTATGTACCGGCACAACAGGTCACGCGGAATCTGTCGAGGTCGTATATGACACGAATAAAACAAGCTATGAAAAACTCGCGAAACTGTTTTTCGAGACGCATGATTTTACGCAAATCAACGGACAGGGACCGGATATCGGGCAGCAGTATCGCTCCGTGATTTTTTATACGAACAGCCGGCAGAAAGAAATTGCCGAAAAATTAGTAAAGATACTCACAACCAAAGGTAAAAAAGTCGCAACTGAAATCACCCCCGCAGACAAATTCTGGCCTGCAGAAGAGTACCACCAGCAGTATTATGAAAAGAACGGCAAACGCCCCTACTGCCACGTATATCGAAAAATATTTGACGATGAACCTGCCGCTGTGAAAGAATCCAGTTAACTTGAAACGGCTGATTTATTTTGCTGCCTTTGCTAATTCGAGTGCCTTCGTTGTCGTATAATATTTGGCTATCATATTAGGCACTTCCCATTTGGGCATGTTGCTGTTCTTAAGATATTCAAGGAAATTTTCTGTCACACGCGCAAAATGCGCCTCGTGCCCTTCCCTGTATTTTTCAGGAACAGCGACCTCCCAGCCCCGGGATATTTTTTTCAGTTCAACTCCCGGATACTTAACCTGTATTTTTTTTATTTGCTCCATTAAAGTTCGTTCATAAGATGCAGCTTCTGCAACAGGCTCGATATAAAGAGTCGGTTTATACTGCTGCTCAGCGCCCTGCCTGATAATCAGGTTCGCCTTTGTTCCCCGCATGATTGAATAATGCGTATCACCTGCCCCTTCCGGCGCTTTATAAGCCCATTTAACGGAGATTTTGGCGTGTACGCCGCAAAGTCTGTAATTCAGCTCGCCGTTGCTGTAAATCTTCAGGATATTATCAGTTACGTCTTTTTGCAAAAATTCGGGGAATTGCTCCTGTTTTGTTACTTCCTTAAACTCGCTCAATGTCAAATCCGTTGTCCAGTGCCTTGCCGAATCGATCAGTATATCTTTCTTATAATCCAGAATCCGCCCGGGGAAACACTCCCACTGTATCAGGTCCACAAGGTGGGTAGTGACATCAACAAGTCCTTCGCCTTCTTTGGTGACATCGAAAAACCACGCAGGACGCGTTAGCACCTCACCTGAAACATATTTATAAAAATGATGCACGCTTTCCTTGGTAACAGCAGGATTGTCCGGCGTTCCTTTCTCCAAAGTCCCGAACACTTCGAGCAGCATCGAAAATTCTTTCTGCAGTATTGTTGCAATCTCAAAACGTTCCGTCATCATGTCGTACAGAATAAGACCTTTATTTTGTGCAGTCTCAAACGCCCGCCTGAGCACTTCAAAATCTGCCGTATTTATAGCCATTGGTTTATCGGCAAAGACATTGAATCCGGCTTTCAGAGCTTTAACGATATATTCTGTTTTTTTCTGGTTGTTGCCTGAAATAACAACTGCATTGCCTGCTTTTTCATCGAGCATCTTTTCAAAAAAGCCACTGCCTATGTAAACCTTTGAATCCCATTTCGTGGGATTTACCGGCCTTGTGTTATAGGCATTAATCCTGTCGAGATGAAGCTGAACATCCTGTCCCGCAGGAGCATAAACATGAACTAAAGGATCAACATTTTCATACATGGTTTTCTGAACCAGAGCGGCATGAAAATGCCCCGGATCCAGCGTGATAAGACGAACCATATCAGGATTTTTATATTTATTGGACATTTGTGTATCACATGACATAAAAAAAACCACAACAACAGCAAGACAAACAAAAAAACGCATTTTCATAATATACTCCAGAAACTTCTGATTAAATCATATACGGCCATCTCTGCGGACGTGACAGCATACTGTTTGCTTCATCATCATTTTTGAATCGCTCTTTTACAGGGTCCCAATAGAGTTTTCTTTTCAGTTTCATTGCCATATGATGAATCAGGCAGGCGGAACATGCCCTGTGGCCAATTTCAATCGGAGAAATAGGAGCCTTCCGTGATTTGACACATTCGAGCCAGTTGCCGTGCTGATCGCTGCTTTCGTAAAGATGAATTTCGTTCGGACCGATTTCTGATTTGATGATTTTCGGGTCGCTCGCATCGAGAGGTTTTGTTCCGGCTGCATCAGGAACAGGGTCACTCGCCGTTGCCCTGTAATCTCCGCGAGTTACAAAAATCCATCCTTCAGTTCCCTCGAATTTAATTCCATTCGGAAGCTCGTTGCTGACTATCATTTTTACACCATCGGCATATAGAGCTTCGGTCGTGAAGATACCATGTACATCCCATAAGCCGCTTTTTGGAAATTCAGCTTTTCCCCAGACTTCGACCGGCCCGGTATATTCCGCATCCATGCCCCAATGCGCCGAATCGATATGGTGTGCTCCCCAGCCGGTAATCATTCCGGCGCCGAACTGTTCGCATCGCAGCCAGCCCGGTCTGTCATAGCCGTTTTGTGGATGCACACGATTCTCTGTATAATAGACATAGGGAGTTGAACCAAGCCACATGTCATAGTTCAGATTCTCCGGAATCGGCATTTCAGGCTCATCTTTGCCTGACGGGTCGCCCGGCAAGCCGACAGAAACCGTTTTCAACTTCCCGATGCGCCCATTACGCACCAATTCAGCGGCGTAGCGGAACTGTGTCGAGGAACGCTGCTGACTTCCTATCTGCAGGATTCGTCCGGTACGATGAACAGCATTGCTTAATGCGCGTCCTTCTGCGATAGTCAGTGAAGCAGGCTTTTGAAGATAAACATCCTTGCCCGCCTCGACCGCATGAATACCGATAATGCCATGCCAGTGGTCGGGCACGCTGATGAGAACGGCATCGATATCTTTATTTTGCAGCAGTTCCCGATAATCATTGTACACTTTTACGCCGGAAAAAGTTGTGCCTGTCCTGTTTGAATATTGCCTGTTGACAAGAGTCTCGGCATCCTTAGCTCTCTTTTTATCCAGGTCGCACACAGCCATTATTTGTGCTGTATCATACTTCCAGACACCCGGCATATCATGTCCCCTTGATATTCGACCATTACCTATCGCGCCGATATTTATGCGATTGCTCGGTGCATTTTGGCCAAATACACGGGAAGGCACTATAATCGGAAAACCGGTCATTGCAAGGCCGGCCGCTGCTGATGCTTTTAACGAATTCTGCAGAAATTTCCTTCGTGATGTACCAGACATTTTTTACTCCTTTCAAATCATAAGGAATCAATATCGATAAATTAAAATATCAATTCATTTTTACAGTAATCTTTAGCGAAGCGGCATAATACTGCCATGCGCTTTCCGCCTTTTCTTTAGTAAAGTGACCATTAAAAACAACAAACCTGTATTTCAGCACGTAACGCTGACCCGGATCAAGCTGCCAATTCATATTTTTTGTAGGGCAAAAGTTCGCATAGACATCCCCGCGGTCATTCATCATATTCTCGGGCCAGACACGAAGAGGTTCGGGATGATTATAATTCGCGGGATATGACATCATAACTGCCCCGCCGTAATCATCATCGAGCTGACCCTGAACGATACACCAGCGAGCCAGTGAGCCGTCCGCATCCTTGCGAGTCTTTCCCTCGGATGTTAATATTTCACTGTTGTTCTTATCCCATTTTTCAGTCGCTCTCCAACCCAATCCGGCATAGCGGTATTCCAGAATTAAAAAAGGACTTTCGGTTGCACAATTCAGCTCACTGGTTATATCTGCGATATAATAATCCTGATTGCCGGTCTGAAAAATCCGCACAGACTGGAGTTCATTCAAAGCTGTTTTTTCTGTTCCATCTTTTTTGAAAACAACATGCTGCTGCAAAGCCTGGTACTCGCAAAAAACAGGCCCTTCCGTAATTGAAGTAAAATTGGCAAATCTAACTGTCCCCTGTTTCGATGCAAGGTTCCAGAAATCAACAGTCTCGCCCTCGAAAGATACCTGTGTCCATGGATTCCAGATTCCATAATGATGATAATGGTCAGGCGCCTGAATTCTTGTCAACATCTGTCCGTGCGGCGTATATAGCGGATGAATAAAGCCGCTTCTTTTGTATGCAGGATCGATACCCTCCGGGGGCATAAGTGTTTTATAATAATAGCTAAGAAAGTTCTTATCGCCGCTGTGAATTGTCAGGATACCGTCCTCACTTTTTGCCTGAATCAGATTCGGATTTTTTACGCCTTCTCCTTTTGATAATTCATAGACACGCCTGCCATCCCGGCTGTTTTCGTTCTTTATGAGCCAATATAAAGTTCGTTTTTCACCATCTCTGATTTGAAAAGGAATCTGAATTCTTTCATCGCCTCGAACTTCCGCAAGACTTAAATCCTTACCGGCAAGCAGTGTGATACCGTCCAGTTCTATACTTACAGGCACGTCCAATCCCTGTGCAGGTTTTGTGAGTTCTGCTTCAAGTGTCGCGATTTTTTGTGCATTGCTGCTCGTCGCAAAAGATAAACAAAGAATAATTAGTGACAGGCATTTTATTTTCATAGCAGATTCCTTTTAACAAAATATATCAAGAAAAAAATTCTTATAGTTACATAATTCACTTCGGAGCCCAGATTTTAAATTCTCCGCTGCAATGAAGCAAAGCAAGCATATAGAGCATTCCATCATAATAGCGATATTGCCCGACAGGTATGGAAGCATTCCAAAGCTCTTTAACGAACTTTTGCGCCCTAGCATTTGTCGCTGCCAAAGAAGCTGCCGCGTTCATAGCTACGAGTCCCTGCGAATAATCCCCCCCGATGGGCATTCCATCAAGTGTATATATGCTTTTATAATCAGAAATTCCCTGTGACTCGAAAAATGACTGGATGCGATCGCTCAATTCTCTTTCCCCTGCATCCTTTTCCCACCATGCCCAGTCCACAGACCAGTTCATGGCAGTTCGCCATGCGTCATATCGAAAATTCACTGCATCAGGATTCCAGGGACATGCCCAGGGCGAGCCATCGAAATTTGCATAGTCAGGCGTAAGCCCGGTTTTCGGATTAGACGCTTTTTGAAAAAAATCCCTGCTTACCTGTGCGGCTTCCTTCCAGAAGTTACTGTCTTTTTCCGGACCCCATAAAGCCCAAAGTTCGTAGAATGCAGGTAAATGATAAGACGGGTCTGTATGCTCGCTATTCGCCATGTCAGGAGTAAAACGAATCATCTTATATTCGTAACTGAAGATATTCCCGACTGATTGAGTACGCAAACCTGTCTGCCCTGTTATCGTTTCACGGTTCTTCATATCCGAAAGCAACCTGTCGGCATATGCTTTATAGTTATAAATACCTTCTCCGTTGCCCCATCGATTAGATGCAAAATAAAGCGCCATAACGAAATATTCCTCGCCATCCGGAGCAGGCATCTGGTCTTCATACTCACCGTTTGTTTTCAGTGACCATGCAAAGTATCCATAAGCGGGATGACCGGAGTCGTTGTGGTACATGTAAGTCATAGCCCAATTCCAGAGTGCATCGAATTCCTTTTTCTTGTCAAGCTGGACACAAATCATCATACCGTAAGACATTCCTTCCGAACGAACATCGTTACTGTTAATATCACTTATGTATGCCATCTCGCCGTTTTCGTTTTCACCTGCCGGATAATAAACAGTTTGTGAATTCTGGTCACCATAAAAAAACTGCTCAAAAGCTTTGTTTATGTTTTCTGTAACTTCCTGCTGAGAACAGCCTGCTTCCACGAACAGATTACGGTATTTCCCCGTATAAAAGACGCCTTTATTTTGTGCAGTATTTGACGGTGAAATTTCTCTAACACATTCAACCTTAAACATAAAAGAAATTCCTTATTCCGGCTTCCATATTTTGAACTGGCCGAGTGCAGTGAAGCAGGCCCATATAGTAAAGCAGGCCGCCATAATAGCGACCACGGCTTGACTGCACCGCCCGTTTCCAGAAGTCACTATCTTCCTTCGGTCCCCAGCGTGACCATAACTCATAAAAAGCCGGTAAATGATAAGACGGGTCTGTAATATTGTTTCGCATGGAATCCGGAGAAAACAGAATCATCGCATGTTCATCGTTCACTTCTTTACCAACCGTCTGCACCCTGCTCATTCTCCCCCTTACCATTCCCGTTATCGGCTCACGATGAACCATATCGCCAAGAAGCTTATCATCTATTTCTTTTTGCGAATAGCCTGCTTCCAGAAATAGATTACGATATTTTCCTGTGGCATAAGCGCCGGAACCGTCTTCGGTATTTTTACTTAATGGGGCAGTTGAGTTACAGGCTGTTATAAACAAAGCCGATAAAACGCATGTCACTGAAATACGAGCATAATTTTTAGAAATTCCAAAATTCTGCATCCATGTCATAATATGAATTTCCTGCATATTTATGAAAACTGCCATACAAAAATTTATTTTCTAAAACTTTCAGTCGGGCCGAGATAGCTTGGCTTCCAGCCGCCAAGGTCGAGAACAAACTTTTGAACAACAATACCCGGGTCAACCATCCAGATTTTCAAAGTGTGATAGCCGGCACCTTCGATGTTAAGTGTAGCTTGTGCGACATGACAATAATTTCTTACTGCGTTTTCCCACGTTCGGTTTCCATTAACTGCATTGAAACTCTGAGGTAAAATTTCAATAACTTTCGGTTCTTGGCCATCAATTGATACCGCGATATGTGTTCCTCTTGTTGGATCGAAATTTAATGAAGGACCTACAATTCCGTAGAATTTTACTTCGCCGGGATTGAATATATACATCTTGTATTCGAGACATGGTGAATTCTTCGGTGGTGTAACGCTCTTTGCAGTTACAGGCATAATCGACAATCCTGAAAGAGTGCGGCCATAATCCTCGATTTTCTCCCAGCGAACATTTCCTGCCGGAACATTCCTTGTAAAGTGTTCTGCTTCGATTGAAACAACACCCTGCCCCTCGACAAAACCATCGAGATTGTCACGTGCCACTTCAGTCGGGTTAAACGCTTCAATTTTAACTGTGGCACTTTCTGTGCCTTTTAACTGAAATGAGAATTCTTTACTTGGCGAATCGCCCGGCATCATAGCTTTCGTTTGGAATATTTTAATAGTTCCGGAAGCTTTGCCTTTTGGCGCCTTGGCCCAATCGATACTAACGAATATCCTGAAGTCTTTAGAAGTCGTTCCACCATTTGTACTAAGTAATATCCATGGTTCACTGGCGGTGGCTGCGAATCCCAATGAATTCCGGCCGCGATTGAAAACATCTATATACTGCTTCTGCTGATTGAATACATCGAATTGCGGCAGAGATAATTCTTCTGCTCCCGGCCAGGCTTGTTCAGAGCCTTCAACAGCAACACCAAGCGATGCTTCTGCAGGAAGCTCAAGCCTGCTTACACGCGGCATACTGTTCCGTCCCGGTGCATTCCATGTTGTATAGCCGATATGTACCTGGTCCATGAAATGATTCCATCTGCCATCGGCAAATTCAGTATGATAAAAGTTTATTAAATCAGAATCGTTCTGGAATAATTTACTGACCTTATCAGCCAGGTCGTTCGCTGAAGCGCGTCCCTGTTGCGCATAAAGAGCGTTCTTTCCGGCTGTCAGATAAAGTTCAGTATAATTGGCGCTGATTTTTGTCGGGAACAATATCAGGTCATAAAATGCATCTTTCATTTCCTGAGGCAGCTTGTTGTAAATTTCTTCTGCTTTAGCCGCGAGAGCGTTAAACTCATCCACAACCTTTTCAGCTTCCCTGTAATTTGTCTGGCTATATACGGAAGTATCAAGCAATTCAGGTTTGCGTCTGGCATTGAATCGTGAATATTGTACATAGATTTCAGCAATTTCTTTTGCAAACGCCGAGCCGAATTCACGCTCTGCCCACATCTCAATATAATCTCTTATATTATCGTTTGTCCATTGTTTAGTGTTCCAGCCGAGATTAATAAAATATTCCATCGGGAAAATAACGTGCTTCAAATGGCCTACATTTACAATCCATATTCTGTCGGCGCCATATTCCTTTGCAAGTGTCATCTGCTCCCAGACCTGCGGGAAAGAAATCGTATTTATCCACATATAGTCGCGAGGTCCGCCGTGATAGTCGAAATGATAATATATTCCCGCACCACCCGAGCGATTTCTTTCTGCTTCAGTCGGTAATCTGCGGACATTGTGCCAGTTATCTTCAGCCCAGAGCAGTGTCACGTCGTCGGGCACTCGCAGACCTCTTGTATAATATTCCTGCACTTCCTTATACAGACACCATGATTGAGGTACTTTCGTAATATCTGTCTTATACACATCGGTAATCATATCTCTCTGGACTGCTACAATTTTTTCAAGCAGAGCCATGCTTTCTTCGACGGTACCACCACGAATCATTTCCGTATCATTAGCGCCGCGCAAACCGATAGTAAGA
The DNA here is from genome assembly GCA_016931715.1 of Sedimentisphaerales bacterium. Classification (GTDB taxonomy): domain Bacteria; phylum Planctomycetota; class Phycisphaerae; order Sedimentisphaerales; family Anaerobacaceae; genus JAFGPS01. The sequence goes on along the minus strand of JAFGEF010000087.1, from coordinate 4,618 downwards.
ATGCTCTCATAATCCTTGTTTCTGGTTATTCCATCACGCCAGAAACTCTGCAATTCTTCCGGATGTGTATAATAATTCCAGCTTCCAAGAGTTCTCTGGTATCGCCTGTCCCATTCTTTTTGCGCACGAATCATAGGTTCCTGATGCGATGTTCCCATTACAATGCCGTACTCATCTGCAAGTTTCGGATTTAACGGATCATCCTCGTTGAATGCATTGTTCCACATCGCAGGCCAGAGGTAATTGCCCTTCATACGCAAAATCATCTCGAAAACAGTTTTATAAAACTCACTGCCATAATTGGCAACGCCGGAAGGAACCGGCGGGTCACTGGACTGAGGGATGGTACCGTATTTCATTCTTACCCAGTTGCTCAAATCTGGCGCTTCGTCGTTAATAAAAATACCTCTGTACCGGACTGAAGGAGGTCCTTGTTTATTTCTGCCCGGCAAGACATAAAGCGCTTCTTTCTTTTTGGGCTGTGAATCACCCCAGAAATGCAGTGGAGATATTCCAATATCTTCTGTTAAATCATAGATGCCATAAATTGTGCCGCGTTTGTCACTGCCCGCGATTACCAGAGCACGGTCCACTCCTTCAAGAGGCTTTTCTACTACCTGAACGATAAAAGTTTCCCACTGACCGGTTACACCGGAAACGTCAATCTTTTTGTCTTTAACGAGCTGATCAATGACTGGGCTTTTACCGAGCGTTCCAACAAGAACTACTTCCTTCTCCTTCGGTACGGCATCTTTAGAAAGTGAAGGTTCTGCTCCTGTTACCTTCTTTATATCGCCCTGCAAGTCACCAAGCGCCCGAATAACACCCGGCCAGTCATGGCTGCTGATATACAAAGGCGCTGCTTTACCCCCCGCCGACAGTGTAAATGCACCTGTTTTACTTTGCTCGGATATATACGATTCGAAATCAATAGCCTTCACTGTCTGAGTGACCGTGATTAAACCTGATAAAAATAAAATCAATAATGTGCCTTTAGACATTTTGTGAATCTGTGTTATTATGATTTTTTGTGATTTCTGACTTGATGGTGCTAATTTACCCATTTTTCTGCTCCTGATGATAATTTGATGCTGCTCATAATTCAGAACACAACAAAGCGATTATAATCGCTCCTAAATTATACGTGATAAAGATTAATAAATTCTACGGAAAAGAACAAGAAAAAAAACCTTGAAAAGACCTTACCTGAACTGAATTATTTCATTATCTTTTATTCATTCTTCTATTCGGTTAGCAAAACATCACTGACAGTATAATTTTAAGGATGAAGTTTGTTCGATAATCTTCATTGTGTGCTTTTCGAAATAAAATAAAGATTATTACAAACAAAAATGTTCATCTGCGTGAGTTTGAGGTTTCTATTATTTTTTCCAGGCCGGTGAGGCATTTTTGCGACCATGTTTCCAATGTATCCCGCACCTGCTCAAGTTCATCCAGTGACATGAAGGACATCTGAGTAATCATCTGCTCTCGCTTTTCCACCTTAGGTGAATCCAAATCCCAGCAATGCACAATTCCAAGATGAACTTTCCCTACTTCGTTTGATTCATCGTTAAGCAGAGCAACGATGGAATCCGTATGGGTTGTCTCAACTGAAACTTCTTCATCTACCTCACGTGCCACAGCCGCAAGGTATGTTTCGTAATAATCAACATTGAACAAGGGCATATTGTCTATCGGATTTATATGGCCTCCAATACCGATGGAGCGTTTCGCAACAAGTCGTTTTTCGCCGGCTTTCTTGCCGCGAACATAGCTCAGATATTTACCCTTGTGTGCCATAATCACATACGGGATAAGCTGCTTATATGAAGGATTGTTTTCAGCTTCGCTGCGCAACATAAAACGCGGCACACCCGGCACGAATATCTCACTGAGATAGCGTTCCACGTCAAACGCCAGCCCCTCGAACATACCTATTTTTTCAACAACTTTACGCTCTACTACAAGTACCTGCTCCTGTGATGCCATATTCATCCGGTTCCGTCATAATTTTTCATTGTCTTTCCCGGGACAGCCATATCGTCCAGGTCGGCTGCATTATGCTTGGAATGTTCAATTAATGCAAGGAAAAATAATTATTCGGATAATCTATATATAGCATGGATCCATCATCAGGGTAAGCTGGTTTTTATGAGATAATTCACCGATTGGCAGCAGGAACTCCGTTCTAAGATTGCGATATCCCCCATTTCCCCCGTTCAGAACGGCTTGACGCATCTTTCCCATTACTACATAACCCTTTTTATTTACCCACGAGAAAAGATCTTCAATGATTATCGAAGGATCATAATATCCTTCAGGCTTAATCGCCACTGCGACTTTCATAGCCGGAATTACTTTAACATCGGTCATATCACCAAGAGTACCAGCTAGTTCCATAGCTTGTGCATCCACCGGTATCTGTATTTCAATAAGCCGGTTACGTTCATTTTCAGTCACCGGACTGTTCAAATAACATGTGGAGACATAGCCGCAAGGCGACATTCCTTTTACATTTGCCAGTGCACATAACTCTTTTATAGCTTCACCTATATTGTAATAGTTCCCGCGGTAAATTGTGTAAAGTACGGTTTGCTGTGGAACCATGCGAATCTTAATTTCAGTTGTGTTGTCATCCTGCCCTTTGCATATACAAAGACCTGTGATGCATATAATTTCAGTTACAACAACCATACATAAAATAAAAACAATTATTTTCTTTTTCACAATAAGTTCCCTTCTTAGCCTAACAGTAAACTTTTTAAAAAATCATTCAATTCCTCATAATTAGTAACGTAGATTTGTTACTGTTTTGTTACGGCTTCTTTCCTTTTTTGTTATTTTTTAAAATCTAATTAAAAATTCACTTTTTCCGGATATTGCTTCAGTTTTGATGGCTGCGCCTTAGCATATTTTATATCCTATAATATATGACGTATCAATTGCTGATTCGTTACAAAAAAAATAAAAAAATCTCAAATATTTATAATCGCCGCACAAACTGATTCCTGCCATTTTTAGAAAATATTTTTAAAAAGATACTTCATTTAATGTAATTAACCATGCATAATATTTGATATAACTCTCGATTAAATAAGAAGATAACGCTGAAATTATTCTAAACATAACGACTTATATCGCTCCTTATAAAAATTGCCGCTTAGCTATTATAAACAAATACCCACTTTTGCAGTGTCAGGAGTTTTTTCAGGCATAATCATCGCAGGTGATTAATTTATAGAACAAGTAAGACAAAAATCCGATAATAATAATATGAATAATCATACAATTACAAGATTTTCGACAGAAAATCCGATTCAAGGGAATTTTTCATCTAAAACCGGTGAATCCCAATCAGAGAAAAGCGGCAAAATGAAGAAATGCCCCTTCTGCGCAGAATTTATCCAGTCGGAAGCCATAAAATGCAGGTACTGCGGCGAGTTTTTGGACGGTTCCGGCCGGTCAAGTTTGAAACCGGCATCAAAGAAATGGTATTATTCAACTACAAGCACGGTAATTGCACTGCTGTGCTTCGGCGCATTAGTTATACCTTTTGTGTGGAAAAATCCTTATTACAAACTCGCAACCAAAGTAATTTTCTCTATTGTTGCTCTGGCTTATACGACTTATTGCGTATATCTGATTATCTCGACATATTTGGGGGTTTTCAAGCAGCTTGAAGAAATGGGGTTGTAGAGCAGGCGGAACAAAACTTCAAGAACCAGATACAAGAGTTTCACAGGTATAAAAAATCTTACTGCTTCATTTCCTTATTATGTTTTGATTTTCGCATCTGAGTTAATTGCGAAGGCGAAGCCGGCAGGCTGCGAACTTTTGGTAATGAATATTTGTATTTCATTGCCGCTACACGCAGAACAAATGTAACTGTAATTGCACAGGCTAACTTTGAATTTTTATCCAATCCTAAACCATCAAGAGCGGCAAAGCACGCTCCCCCAAGCAAAGCGGCGCTTGCATAAAAATCGCTTTTGAGCACCGCCGGTATTTCCATAACAAGCATATCTCTTATCATGCCTCCGCCAGTTGCAGTAATTGTCGCTATCATAATAATACCGATGAAGCCAAGCTCTGCCGTTTCTGCCTTGGCCGCACCTATGGCAGCAAATACGCTCAGACCAACTGCATCGGCAATCATCACGTAATCCCATCGAGGCGCGATTTTCGGTGCGGCGATAAATACAATTACACCGCCAAATACTGCAATGACAAGGTATAATTCATGCTGAAATACCGCCGGGGGAGTATCTCCGAGCATAACATCACGAACAATCCCGCCGCCCACACCGGTCGCTATTGCCAAAACAAGCACACCGAGAATATCAAGCTCATGGCGAACCGCCCGGAAGGCTCCGGATACCGCGAAAACAAACGTTCCAAAAATATCAAGAAAATGCAGCATATAAATATTATGCAAATAATATAAAAAATATAAGTGACTAAAACATACCAAAGCTCTTTTAAATTATTGTAACTTCAGCTATTTCAGACATTTAGAACCTCTAACAAAAAGAATCGTGTCGCGGGCATCTTGCCCGCGAAACATTACCAGAGCCTGCCCTGAGCGATAAACGAATGGGATGGCAATGCTGCATCT
>JAFGEF010000086.1 GCA_016931715.1 Sedimentisphaerales bacterium | reverse complement strand
AGCATAAGGTTCGACTGTGAATTGCCATACCTGCCCTTTGTACGAACCGGGGCTTGAAGGAGCATTGACTTCATCAACTCTCCAGTAATAAGTTACGCCGAATTCGAGTGAACCCGGGTCAAAGTTATTTACATCCAGTCCTTCGGCCGTAATAACACTCAGAGGCTGTCCTATCGTTGCATTATTGACATCGTTGATATCTGTACCGATAAACACATTATGTGTGCCGCCTTCTGCAGCATAATAACCCGGTTTCCAGCTAAGAGCTGCATCATGAGTAACATCAGTTTCTTTATTGGCCGGAGAAGGTTTTGTTGCTGAAGTTATTTTAATTAATGTACCATTCATGGCAGCCTGAATATCAGCCTGAGTAAGAACTGTATTAAAGATATATAACTCATCGATAACACCATTAAAAGCTTGAGGATAAACTGTATTAGTACCATTACCAATAAGAATCGACTTATCAGCATAATTCTGGTCCAACATACCTGTAAATGTTCCAGATACTTCACCATCAGCATATAATGTTCCAGTAGCTCCATTAAAGGTTACTGCTAAATGAATCCATTCATCTTGAGGAGTAAGAATACTTCCATATTGAGGACCAGGTTGAGCAGAAGACTCATGAAAACCAGTTGCACCTACTTGGCGTACTGGATCAGTTCCATGAGCAGTTTCAACGATTAACCATGCAAACATACGACCATTAGCATCACCTTTACCTACTATTCCACTATAAAACTCATTAGCTGATCCTACTCCAGCCCATTTTACCCATGCGGTCATAGAGAGTGTACCTGTACCTGGGTCTGTTGGATTAAAAGTACCACAATCAACATAATTAGCGACATTATCATTAAATTGAAGTGCTGAACCAAAATCCGGTGCACCTTCAGTCCAGGCAAGAGTACCTTCAATAGTACCATCATAACCATTGTCGGAACCATCAGCGACAGTAGTACCAGTGCCTTCATCAAATGAGTAATAGGCAACAAGTTCAGCCCTTGAGGTGCTAACCAGGTTTAAGAGCAGGATAAGACAGGAAAAATAAATAAATTTCTTAAACATAACAGTTCTCCTTTCCTCAAAAAAATGTAAAAAAATAAAATAAGCACAAAATCGAAAACACCACTCCATTCCCCGTAAAGGCAAATACGAAGGATGAATAATAATTTTAATAATAAACAAAATTATTGCCGGTTTATCGTTAAAGTAAGTGTGTAAAAGATCATAGAAGAATATGATGGTAAAATATTGTAATGATGTACTCAGTTATGACTTATGCGATCTTTTAACTTTAAGCACTTTTATATTTTACAGAACGTTGCTTGCCCCAAAATCCATTAATATCCGGATCTGGGAATAAATACTAATCTCTTTATATTATTTATACTAAATTTTAGCTGCCAGGTCAAGAAAAATAGCTAAACGAGCATGAAATTCAGAAAAAATTACTTTTCCTGCATTTCAATGATGCTGTAAAGTATATTTAATCTTAATGTTATAGAATAACAAAATACACAATAAATAATATTATTGACTAAGAAAAGTGTTTTTAGAGATGACTTTTTTTACTGGCGGAACAGGGCAGTCTTTATGTATTTAAATATCTCTATTCACGATCCGCGGAAGGCTTGATCTGCTGTTCTAAATGTGGTTGAATCTATGCCAGTACGTTGATAGAGCCTGCATTTGCAAAGTGGTTTTGCCGGCTGTAATCGCGGCTGTATTCCATCGTATTCGAAAACCACTGCCGGAAGCCGTCTTTATTGAAGTAATCCCCTCCGTTGTATTGTTCTGAAGAGCTGTTTTGCCCGGACTGATCGCCCGAGTATAATTGCTCCTGCAAAGCATCATTATTCCCATCACCCGTATCAGTCGAAACGACATCCACCTTTTTCAATTGTATCCCATTCTCGGAAAGGCTCCTGATAATATCCGGCAGAGCCTGTTCGATTTCAACTCGTGTTTGAGAATTGCTTACTTCCAGTATCCCTGTCAAACGGCTGTCCTGTTCGCTGAATTTTATAAGAACTGTACCCAGCTCAGGCGGATTGAGACGAACAGTTATTTGCTTTTCTTCGCCCTGCCGCAGCGTTGAGCTGTGAATCGATTCTGTTATTTGCCTGCTTATCTGAGCTGAAACATGTTCGTTGGCATTCTCTCGCATTATATCGGGATTTGCTTTATCGAATGTAAGAACCGAAGATTTATCCAGAGCCATTTCTGTATTTGAAACGGCCGGCTCAATAACTATTTTACTGCTGTCGAGAATGGAAGCAGTTTGATCATTTACTTCAACATCATAAGTCAAAATATCCGCCAAGTCAGGTCGCTGATTCAGATTATTATTCTTATTTTCGATTCCATCATTAAATATACTTTTTCCTCCTGCTGTGCCTTCCAAAACATTTTTGTCTAAATCAGCCTGATCCCTGTTTTGCTCGTTTTCAGTATTTGGATTTTGAGAGAGTTTTTTATTAGCATGGGAAATTTGCTGAACAGCTTTTAATAAATTTATATCGCCTTCACCCTGCTTATCTTGTCCATCGGAAACATTGTCGGTCAGAACCTGTTTCTGACCCTGCATAATACTCTCAATATCTATATTATTTGCCTGATTATTTTCATTCACAATAGTCCCGGAAGTTATTTGCTCAGCTTCTTCACTGGAAGACTGGTTCGCATTGTTCATGAGGATTTGCACTTCCGGTAACACCGCGTCTGACTGGTTCTCATTTATCTGCGCCTGAATCTGCTGTAATCCGTTTTGCCAGTTCGAGCCTTCAGGCATTATTGCCTGTATGCCAGACCACCCATTTTCCATTTCCTGCGGTATTTCGATTTGTCTCGAATTTGCCGCCTGATTTATTAAAGCATTCGATTGTTCCGTAACATAAACAGCGGCTACTTTTGCGATCTCTGTCTGACCAGAAAATACCTGCTTCGCTAGGTCATTAATGATATAATCTGCCGCTGATTTTACTTCCTCGTCTTCCTGCCGGTCATCATCAGCATTTTCTGCTGTCTTATTAGAACTGTTCACTTCCTGCTTATTATCTTTTTCCAGTTTTTGAGACGGCTCTTCATTAAACTGCTTTTCATCTGCGTATTTATTCTTCTGAGCGGAATCTTTTTCGCAGCTCTTTTGTACGTCTTTTGATTTGTTATCTGCAGATGAAATATCAGAGGCGCTTCTTTCAGTCAAAAAATCATCTTCGCCAATCGAAAAACGACCGGAACTTCGGGCTTCACCTCTGCCGGAAACAGCCTGATTCACAGGCATGAGCAATTGTCCAATATTTGTTACGTTTTCTATCATAATTTATAAATACAAATAAACATATATCAACATAAATAAACCAAGTTCAGTAATTCATATGCAACAATCGTGCCAGTATCTAAACAAAAGATATAAATAGTTCATATCTGCTTTTTTTATAAGGACTTACGTGTTATTTAATTAAAATATTTTTTATTTGATTCGATTCTGACCGGAGCTATTACGGAGAAATTTTCCATGATAAGGAAATATTATCCGCAGAGAGAGAGACATGAATTCTGCAAATAAATGTCAATTTTCGACGATTGGCTTTGTTCCGAGAATCTGAAGAGTACCTTCTATAACAGGCAAAGCTCTTGTTGCAACTTTTACATTGCGGTAATCACCCGTAACATCCATTCTTATAACCGCCTGGCCAAGTCCCTCGGTCAAAGACTGCAAAACGGAAGGATCATCCGTAGCAAGTCTGCGGCCGCGAGCGATTAAAGATAAATCAACGACACCATTCAATAAACTTATCGAGCCAGAACCATAAAACGCGACTCCTTTTCCAGACATATCGAGTTTTTCCACTACGAGGCCGTTTCTTTTTATATATGAATCTATGAACATGCTGTCGAAAGCATAGTCACTCGGTTCATTCAGGTTCAGCACCTGTAAAATCTTCGCCATAGGCGAAAGTTTACCAACCTGCATATCTTCAATTGATACCCTGCACATGCCGATTCGCGAATTGTTTTGCGGCACCCGGGAAGACAGACTCATTGAGCCGCTCATTTTTCCACTGGTATAGGCAACATCTTCCGGCTTTGTCAATTTCGTATCAGAGACAAATTTTCCCAAATCGACATTATCAAAAGCAGTCTGCAAAATATACTCCATCGGAACATCATCTTTTTGTATAAACTCGAAATTGCCGGTCGTTTTACCGCCATATAAATCAGCAAGAAAATATTCCGATGACCATTTCTGCCGGTCGGGGTCGTAATTAATCTCTGTTTTTAAGGCAGTCATAGTTTTGCCAAGAATTTTAAGAGTGCCTTTATCAACAATGACTTTACAATTATTAAATCCCCTGCCTGAAATATATTTACCCTGCAGGAGAACTATCGAATCCAGCCTGGCCGGCTGATTTGACAGTATAAAATCACATTTGCCCAGCCCTATCGCACTGTCAAACTCAATAGTCATAAGACCATTGTCATCTTTTATCGAACGGAAATTCTTAAAATCGAAATCTATGCTTCCAGTCGGTGACAGCGATTTATATAAATCATGACAGCTTTGAGGAAGCAGACTGACGAACTGTTCATCAAACAGGATATTAGCTGCGGAAAAATTCAATTCGGTTTGCTTTATAATACCATCGGCAATTCGTATATCCCCGTTAAGAATAATCCTCGCGTTTTCTGATTCGTCATGAGCATTGTCACTGAGGAATGCGGAAACATTCTCCATCTCTACCTTATCCGAATCAATTTTCATCCTTCCGGTAATGTTTTTTACCGGGTAAGGAAAATCGGCACAATTTACACTATTGCCCAGACAATTAACAATAACGCTGTAATCCGGGGATTCTGAGGGATCATGCTTTTTCAAATTGACAATCAAATCCGCGATGCCGTTCGGATCGAACCGTTCTATTGTTTTCTGTGTCGAACCAGGTAATATATTGCGCAGCTCTTTGTCACCCAACTGCACTTTCTTCAAATCCATTGCAATATCATAGCTTAACCGCTGCTCCTGATCAGGCATAATACTGCCCGAAAGCAAAACCGGAATGTCACCATATTTGCCGGAAAAATCCTTTATAACCACCATATCCGGTGAAATAACCGCATGAGCTGAAATCTCTGTTACATGCTCCGACAGGAAATCCATTTTAATTGAAGTATCCTTAAAATTCAAATCGGCAGTATAATCCATTTCACCTGCTTCAGGCCTGAAAACCTGAATAGAACCTTCAGCCGCACCAGTCGGCTGAAGCCTGCGATACATTTTCTTCTGGTTTTCCTGCAATGCGGCTTCCAAAGTCGAATCCAGGGGGACATTATTCACATCAATTGTAAAATTGTATTCGGGCGTCTCCTTCCGGCGATCCAGAATTCCGCCATTTACTTTAATTTCAATACTGCCATCCCGCGAAAATACATTCTGTGCACTTATTTCATCCGGGCTGAAAATAATTTTCCCGGTAAGATTTTTCAACGGATATGGAAAATTAGTATACGAAGCATTAACATCGAGCAATCCTATTAGCAGATTTGTTTCTCTGTCCGCCTGCGGCTTTCTTACTATCTGCAAATCTATCGATACATTACCTGCCGGCGAAAACGATGACCATGTTTTCTGCTGCTTTTCGTTTAAGGCTTTATATAAATCATCTTCCAAAGACAGTTTGTCACTTACTATATCAACCTTATATTCACGATTCGGCCCGAAGTTTTTGTACAATCCGCTGAAAGATAAAACCGATTCCCCGTGCCTGCCGCTGAGATTATTAAAAGATATGCCATCCTGGGTAAAATCAATCTTTCCGACCAGATGCTCAATTTCATAAGGAAATTTAGAGTAAGTGAATGCGATGTCCCTGCAACTAACATAACCTGCAATAGTACTTTCCGCGAGCCTGCCCAAATTGCCTGACATATCCAAATCTATATCTATAAGCCCCTTTGGTTTATATGTATCGAGAAATTTCTGCAATGCCGTAAAGAAACCATACTTTTCAATAAAAGACGGCATTACCAACTCAAGCCCGCTCGGCTCGCGGCTCCGCAAAGAACGCATATCTTTGACTGCAAGAGACAAAGAAAAGTTTTCAGTCTTATCGTATTTCACTTCAGCGGCTAATACGTCGATTAAACAGGCCATATCGAATTTCGGAACACTTAAAGAAGCAATACCGCCGGTGACAATAACTTTTCCCGGCTCCCAGGAACCTTTCAAATGGCTTTGACCATAACCGGAACTCATCGTTGCGGTTTCAATATTAAAATTATATTTACGCGCGGGCTGCTCCTGTGCTTCAAAAACTGCATCGACAGGTACAGATAAAGCAACTTCTTCATGTCCATTAATAATTTTGACATATCGAAGTTCTCCGGAATCAAGATGAATATTCGGCGCTTTGCCAAAACTTCCGCCGGGATGTTTTATTTTGATTTCTGACAAATTTGACAAGCCCGTATTAACATCATAAACTGCGCTGAAAACAAAATCATTGACATCAATAACATTCAGCCTGGGCTTGAATAAAAACAAACTCTTTTTATTAAAAACCGCAAACAGTCTCTTCGCTTTAATTATTTCAGAGCTGACGCCCGGATTGTTAACCGGCTTAACTGTGATATCGCTGATAACAACCGAACAATTTGCCTGATACTTTATCGAACCGGCGATTATTTTTGTATTTGTAAGCTCACCTATCTGTCCAAGGGCAATATGACAGAGCAATTTGCCTGTGTAAATATAAATATACCACAACAGGACTGCCAAAATCGAAAGAGAACACAGCCATCGCATTAAGGTCATGAACAGCGATCTTTTTTTCCCGGTTTTTTTCATTTGTTCCTGTTTATAGCTTTATCTGCAATATCTCTGCGGCAGTAAGCGCCTTCAAATTTTATCAAATCGACAGCTTCGTAGGCTCTTTTCTTTGCCTCCTGGACAGTTTGCCCCAAAGCAGTAACGCCAAGCACCCTGCCGCCATCAGTTACAATTTCCCCATCGACCTCTTTCGTGCCCGCGTGAAAAACCATTACATCCTGGAGCTGCTGTGCTTCTTTCAGACCGGATATTTTAAATCCTTTTTTATAATCGTCCGGATAGCCGCCCGAAGCCATAACAACACATACTGCCGGCCTCGAATCCCACTTAAGAGTAACTTCGTCAAGCGTTCCGTCGCAGACTGCAAGCAAAACTTCGAGCAAATCATTTTTAAGGCGCATCAATATAGGCTGAGTTTCAGGATCACCAAAACGAACATTGAATTCCAGCACTCTCGCACCGCCTGCAGTTGCCATAATCCCGGCATACAGCACACCTTTATACGGCGTATCATTGCGATTCATACCATCTATAATCGGGACGATAATTTCCCGCGTTATTTGATCCATCAGTTTTTCTGTAACTACAGGCGCCGGACTATAAGCGCCCATTCCGCCAGTATTTGGACCTGTATCACCATTGCCTATTGGTTTGTGGTCCTGAGAAGATTCCATCATATAAATGTTTCTGCCATCGACAAAAGCCAGAATCGAAGCTTCCTCGCCAATAAGCTTGTCTTCGACTACGATGACATTGCCGGCATCGCCGAAAATTTTATCGCACATAATCTTCTCAGCGGCTAAAATCCCATCAGACGGGTCATCGCACACGAATACTCCCTTACCCTTTGCAAGACCTGACGCTTTGATTACTACAGCTTCATCTCTGCTTGCTATATATGCTTTAGCTTCGCTGTACCTGTCGAATATTCTGCCTTCAGCAGTGGCAACACAGCTTGCTCGCATCAGTTGTTTTGCAAATGCCTTGTCTGATTCGAGCTTTGCAGCTTTGCCGCCAGGCCCGAACGCTTTTATGCCAGCCGCCTCGAACGCATCCACAACTCCTGCATCAAGCGGGTCTTCCGGACCGACTACGACCAATTCAACTTTGTTCTGGCGGGCAAAGTCAAGAAGTTTATCAATATCACAAACTCCTATCGGAACATTCTGCCCGCACTGGGCTGTGCCGGGATTGCCGGGAGCAATAAAAAGTTTCCCCAAGTTCTTTGACTGGGACAATTTCCATGCGATTGCATGTTCACGCCCCCCGCTGCCGAGCAATAATACGTTCATTTATTACCTCGATATAGAATTAAAAACAGTTTCATTATTATAGCTTATCGGCTATTTTTCAAGTCGTTAGATTACCAAAATTCCCCCATTATCTCAAGTATATAAAGTTTCAAAACAAGTTTGTATATATTATACTTTTATAATCACATAATTGTTTGTTGACATTTGATGTTTTTTTCACTTTAATCAAAGAAACAATGGTTTTATAATGTTGGGTATGCTAATTATGTTCAAACACATAAATAGACAAAAATATCATCGAGTGAATAATAAATATGCAGTTATTATCGGAATATGGGCTGTTTTTTCCATTTCAGGCTGCTACCAGTCGCCCCAGGCGCCTAAGCTGGGTATTGCCCCTAAAAAGGCTGTTGCGCCTGTGCCGCAGCATTTTGCCGGTATTTCAGTCGAGAATCGCCCAGTTATGTACAGCGTTCTCGGCTATGGAGATGATATTACTTTCATAATAGCCGGCATTCACGGCGATGAACCCGCCGGACCTTATCTGGCAAATTACCTTGCAGATTACCTTAATCGGAATCCGGACTTGCTTATAGGTCGCAAAGTTGTTATTCTGCCTGCCGCAAATCCCGATGGATTAGAGTATGAAAAGCGTTTTAACGTAAATAAAGTGGACATTAACCGCAACTTTCCCTCAGATAATCGCATTGACAGCAATGATTTCGGAAAATCCGCCCTTTCCGAGCCGGAAGCACACATTATTTATACCCTGATTCAGCAATATAAACCAGACCGCATCGTGAGCATTCACCAGCCTTACGCCTGCATCGACTATGATGGCCCGGCGGAAGCTCTCGCGAACCAAATGGCTTCATATTGCGACCTGCCGGTGGAAAAAGTCGGCGCTTTGCCCGGCTCGCTTGGTTCATACGCCGGAGTTACTTTGGGTATTCCAATTATCACTTTCGAAATGCGTGAAAACGATTCGAATATCACAACGCAACTGCTCTGGCAAAAATATGGAAAATCTCTCTTAGCCGCGATTCTGTACCCGAATCCAGTGCAATAGTAAAAAACTTCCATTAGATTTCTTTTTTCTTGGCTCTTAATCTGCCTTTGCTATAATGGTCATTATTAGTGGAAGAATTGATAAATAATGTCCCGTTAAGGTACAATTGGAAATGCAGCTATGATAACAAAGCTAAGCGTATCAAATTTCAAATCCATTCGTCAGTTGGATATAGACTGCAAGAAAGTCAACCTGTTTATAGGCGAACCAAACACAGGAAAATCCAACATACTCGAATCACTGGCATTGATGTCTTGGTGGGGTCATTATAAACAAAATATTAATGACTACATACGTTTCCAAGCAATGCAAAACTTATTTTATGACCAGATATTAGACCATGAGATTAACATATCCCTGTCTCAATCATCAGGAAATAGTGACGCAAATTTATATGTTAGTTTCTTAAAAGACCACTTCCAGATTCGAACTGAGCCAAAAACCAGGCTATTCGCTACATTAGACTATCAAGGTAAATATGTTGGCGGCAATGTAACAAGATTTGCTATAGATATTAGGTTCTTTCGTTTTAAAAACCTATCAAATTATACCGATACCACACTTGGCAGCCTTAAACCACCAGATGGATCAAATCTTTTTTCGGTTGTCTTCGGCTCTGAAATTTTACGTGAAACCGTGAAGGAGTTCTTCAAAAAATACGGATTGAGGCTTGTATTAAAACCCCAGGAAAGGCTCTTTGAGCTTCAAAAACAAACTGATGACTTGATCTTTAGTTTCCCCTATGCCCTTACTTCTGATACTCTAAGGCGAATCATCTTTTATACAGTGGCTATAGCATCAAACAAAGATTCGGTTCTCGTGTTCGAGGAGCCGGAATCAAATTCTTTCCCATATTATACGAAATATCTCGGGGAACGAATCGCACTGGATGAAACCAACCAATTCTTTATTGCCACTCATAATCCTTATCTTCTCTCGGCTATTATCGAGAAATCCCGCAAGGAAGATGTGCAGGTTTTCATCACATACTTCAAAGATTTCCAGACGCACGTCAAACCTTTAACCGCAAATCAGCTTACGGAATTGATGGAATCAGATCCCTTCTTCAACATAGAACATTTTATTGAGGATGAGGAATGAAAGTCTTTGTAGAATGTTTCCCGGATACTGCTCTACTTCGGTATCTGGGAATACCCAAAAAACAGTTGTGCCACGAGAGCTGTAAGGGCGAAGTAGTAAAGCGAGTGTTGAAATCGGATTCTGCAATAGGTCTAATAGATGAAGATCCGGCAAGCTCTCAGCCTCGTGATTTGAGTAATTACAAACAAATTCGCGACGGAGAAGGACTTCGTTTTTTGATCCGTAATAATGATGAAAAAAAGAAGTTTATTATAGTATGCCCTCGACTTGAAAATTGGTTCATTGAAAGAGCTAAATTATCAGGAATTCAACCGGAAAATTATGGCATTCCCAATAATACAGACCGGCTGCATAGTATTCCACGATATGACAAAAAGGAAGGTTTTCAGCGTTTCCTTGCGGAATTAAAGGAAAAAGACAAGGGTATGAACCTCCTGCATCAATGGTTATTTGAGAATATAACTTGACCCTGATTCGGTATATAAATTAAAAGTAAATTTATGGCATAAAAGCGGAGGCAAATTCGAGATAATCCGTATCGCCCTCTTTGGCATCTGAATGAGTATGAACGGATTCCAATACCACTTTCAGGCCTTTGAGCCAAATTTCATCAGAAACATCAGGGCGGAGCATACGCGCATTTTCAAGAGATGAAATCAGTGATTTAACACGTGAATTTTCAGTTTGATCGCCTCTTATTATCGTATTCAACGCCGCGGCTGTGTCTCTATCGTCAATATCCCTATCATCACGCCACGCAGTAACTATACAAAATTCAATATTTTGAAGCACATCAACATAATGTTGAGTCATCAATTTAAAATCTTTTTCAGGCTTATCAAGCCTGATATATTTGCGTTTTCTTCCTATGGGTTTAAACTTAGCCATTTCTAAATTTTATAGCCTGACAAACATATTTTCAACTAAAACTCTTTTACATATGAGATTTGACGTGAGATTTTGCGGGCAGTTGGTAGAATATTATGTTCTATGGGTATATTTAAATTGAACAATCAGTATCAGCCTGCGGGTGACCAGCCGGAGGCGATTGAAAGACTCTTAAAAGGTCTTCATGACGGCAGAAAGTTCCAAACGCTTATGGGCGTGACCGGCTCCGGCAAGACATTCACTATGGCAAATGTCATAGCGCAGCAGAATATTCCTGCTCTTGTCATCTCGCACAATAAGACACTCGCGGCTCAGCTTTACGAGGAATTCAAAGAGCTTTTCCCGGAAAACGCTGTCGAATATTTCGTGAGCTATTACGACTACTATCAGCCAGAGGCATACATACCCCAGCGCGACATTTATATCGAAAAAGACGCATCCAAAAACAGCGACCTCGACCGTCTCCGGCTATCGACAACGACCAGCCTTTCGACAAGAAAAGACTGCGTTATAGTCGCTTCGGTTTCCTGCATCTTCGGGCTTGGCTCGCCTGAAGATTACAAAGCCAGCGTCGTTGCGATTCGCAAAGGCGACCACATGGAACGAAACAACCTGCTTGGCAGGCTGGCGGATATTCAATATACAAGAAACGACATAGACTTCCAGAGAGGGACATTCAGAGTTCGCGGCGATTGCATCGAGCTTCATCCTTCTTATGAATCTATCGCGATTCGCATCGAATATTTCGGCGATGAGATAGACAAAATAAGCTATATAAATCCTGTATCTGCCGAAACTCTGGCAGTCGAGGAGCAGGTATTCATTTACCCCGCCCAGCATTATATAATGCCTACAGAAAGAATTCTATCGGGCATCGACAGCATAAGAGCAGAGCTTGAGCAGAGACTGGCGGACCTTCGCAGTCAGGCAAAACTGCTCGAAGCACAGCGTCTCGAAGCAAGAACAATGTATGATATCGAAATGATGCAGGAAGTCGGCTATTGCAGCGGGATTGAAAATTACGCCAGACATCTCGCAGGTCTGCCTGCGGGAGCAAGACCTTATACTCTTATCGATTATTTCCCGAACGATTTTCTTTTATTTATCGATGAATCTCACGTTACTATACCTCAGTTGAAAGCCATGTGGGCCGGCGACAGGAAACGGAAAGAAACACTCGTCGAGCACGGCTTCAGACTTCCAAGTGCGCTCGATAACAGGCCTTTGCGATTCGAGGAATTTCAGGAAGCATGGTCGAAAGTCATATTTGTATCGGCGACTCCAAGCCAGTTAGAACTTGAAAAATGCAATAATGAGGTTGTCGAGCAGATTATCAGGCCGACAGGTTTGATTGATCCGGAAATCTTCGTTTATCCGGCAAGCGACCAGATTCCTCATCTATTGAGCCAGATAGAAGAGCGAGTAAAAGCCAAAGAGCGTGTTCTTGTTACTACTTTGACAAAAAGAATGGCGGAAGATTTATCGAGCTATATCAGCAGGAAAGGCTTCAAATGCAGGTATTTACACAGTGAAATCGACACTCTCGAACGAATTGAGATACTTTCAGACCTGCGCCAAGGCAATTTCGATGTGCTTGTGGGTGTAAATCTGCTGCGTGAAGGACTGGATTTGCCGGAAGTTTCCGCCGTGGCAATACTCGATGCTGACAAGGAAGGATTCCTCAGAAGCCAGACTTCACTGATACAAACCATAGGCAGAACAGCCCGAAATGTAAACGCCACAGTCTTTTTATACGCTGACGTTATTACAGATTCGATGCAAAAAGCTATTGACGAAACCAGCAGACGCCGTACAATTCAATCAGAATATAATCGTAAAAACAATATTACACCTGAAACTATACGAAAGGAAATACGAAAGAGCCTGACTGAACAGCTAAAGGCAAAACAGACCGCCCAGAAGGCGGTACAGTTCGGTACTGGTGAATATGAAAAGGTCGAGCTTGTCTCGCAGATAGAAAAAGAAATGCTTGAAGCGGCACAGAATCTTGATTTCGAGCGTGCCGCATTTCTGCGTGACCAGCTTAAGGAACTGAAAGAACTGCCTGAACTTGTCCTGGTTGATTCAAAAAGAAAGAAAAGGGATTTCCTTGCAACAAAAAAACTCAAAAGAAACAAAAATTAAATTTATAAACGAGTGACTTAAAACACATGGAAAAAGAACTGACAAAAATAGACATTGAGCAAATTCGCCCTCTAATCAAACTGGCGATAGAAGAAGACCTCGGCACCGGTGACGTCACGAGCACGATTCTTTTTAATAACGGCGAAACCGCAAAAGCGGATATTGTATCCCGTGAAGAAATAGTCGTATGCGGAATGGATATCGCAAGTGAAATTCTGAGGCTCTACGATGAAAGACTAAAACTTAAAATCAAAATCGAAGACGGCCAACAGGCTCATGTCGGCAGCAAACTCGGCACTATCGAGGGACCTTTGCAGCCTATGTTAAGCGCAGAACGCGTTCTGCTCAATTTTCTCCAGCGTCTGAGCGGAATAGCAACAACAACCAGAAAATATGTTCTCGCCGTACAGGGCACAAAAGCAAAAATTTACGATACACGTAAAACAATGCCCGGCTGGCGAATCCTCGAAAAATACGCTGTGCGATGCGGCGGAGGATACAATCACCGAATCGGATTATACGACGGCATCCTGATTAAAGACAACCACCTTGCTCAGCTCGGTAGAAATTTCCAGCCGAGATTGAAAGAAATTATCAAAAAGGCAAAAAAGATAAAACATATCAAGTTCATCGCAGTGGAAGTTGACCATGTCGATGATCAGCTCAACTATGTCCTTGATATTCCCGGCATTGACATCGTTTTGCTTGACAACATGGGACAATGGCAGTTGAAACATGCGATAGAAATGCGTGACGCCATGTGCGGCAAACATAAAAAGCCGCTGCTCGAAGCATCCGGAAATATAACGCTAAGCAGCGTTTCAGCCATCGCCCAGTGCGGTGTGGACAGAATTGCAATCGGCGCAATTACTCATTCGGCTACTGCAGTTGATATCGGGCTTGACAGGTGAGTTATGTCACAGCCGGAAGCCGTGCCGCTGGATATCGATGAAATTCAGTCGAATTTGAAAACCAGGCGAATCGGACGGAAACTTTTTGTTTATAAAAGCACTTCGAGCACCAACGATGTTGCACGCCGATATATTGACGATAAAAACAATGATGGTCTTGCAGTATTTGCTGAAGAACAGACCGCCGGAAGAGGCCGCACCGGAAATAAATGGTTCAGCAAACGCTCCGATAGTATTCTTTGTTCGTTAATCTTAATCGATAACAATCTAAGCGCCGAGCTGCTCTCACTGACATGCGCAGTCGCGGTCGCGGATGCAATCGGTAAACCAGCGAAAATTAAATGGCCGAATGACATCATAATAAACAGCAAAAAAGTCGCAGGAATTCTTCTTGAGGCAATATCAAATCGCCCGTCAAATACATACATCATAGGCATAGGAATAAATTGCCATCAAAACAAGGATTCTTTTCCTGATGAGCTGAGTTCTAAGGCGACAAGCATAGATATAGAAAACAAAACGAGGTGCGACCGCACGGGATTGGCAAAAAGATTGCTCTGTTCGATGGATTACTGGCTCGAAATCGCAGAAAAAAATAATAAAAAAATCATAGATTCATGGCGTAAATTAAGCATTCAATTAGGACAAAGGGTAACACTTTTATTTAATAAAAAGCATTTTTCAGGTAATTGTATTGGAATAGACCCCGAAAAAGGCATTATTCTGCAGCTTGATTCAGGAGGAGTAAGAATGTTCGATGCGGCTCATACAACCATAATAAAAAAATAAAATCCTGCCGCTGCACACTTGAATTCAAACCAATTAAGAAATATAATGATGATTCTATAACTGAAAATGAACAGCAGTTATGTTCTTTGGCTTTCGTATATTGACCGCAATTACTTTAGGCGGATTGTTTTATAATAACACTGTAAAACATGGCCTAAATTACAAACACTAATAGTCACTTATCAGGAGATTTGAGCAATGAAAAACAATCACTTCCTTAGTCGGCGGGATTTCCTGCATCGAGCAGCAGCCATAGGCGGCGCAATATCTTTACCATCCATTGTACCTTCGACCGTTTTTGGAGCTAATGCGCCAAGCAATCGTATTACAATGGGCATGATTGGTATGGGTGGGCAAATGGGTGGCCACTTGAATGGAATGCTAAGCCGGCGCGATGTGCAAGTAGTAGCAGTCTGCGATGTTGACCGGACTAAACGTGAAAGTGCAAAAAGCAGCGTTGAAAGAAGATATTCACAAGATGTAGCAAGCGGAACGTATAAAGGATGTGACGCATATAATGAATATGAGAATATCTGCAGCAGGAACGATATTGACGCAGTATTTATCTGTACTCCTGATCACTGGCATGTGCCAATTTGCCTGGCAGCAATGAAAAATGGCAAAGACGTTTTTTGTCAGAAACCGCTGACTTTAACAATTCATGAAGGCCAGCTATTAAGAAATGCCGCTAAACAGTACGGCACGATCTTCCAGGTAGGCTCGCAGCAGCGTTCCGAGAGAGCTTTCAGAACCGCGGCTGAGATAGTTCGAAATGGATGGATTGGCAAAGTAAAGACATGTTACGCACAACTTGGACAATTCTCACCGCCGCAGGTACTGCCTGAGCAGCCGATTCCAGATGGCTTCGATTATGACCGCTGGATAGGTCCCACGCCATGGTATCCTTACAACTCACAGCGAGTTCTTGGCAACTTCGGCGGCGGATGGCGCTGTTTCTGGGAATATGGCGCACGCAAGAATGGAGACTGGGGAGCACATCACTTCGATATTATACAATGGGCGCTCGGTATGGATAATTCCGGACCTGTCAAATTCATACCGAAAGGCTGGGAAGGAACACAATATCAAACACACATTTATGCTGACGGCGTAACAGTGTTGCGTGATTGTCCAATCCAAAACCCTGTAAATAGAGGGAATAATATGATTCAGTTTATTGGTGAGGAAGGACAGGTTTTCGTGAGCCGAAATGGAATGCTCGATACTATACCCGCTGAACTTGCAGCAAGACCTTTTGGTCCGAATGACATTCGTTTATACGACTCAAACAATCATGACGGCAACTGGGTTGATTGTATGCATACGCGAAAAGAAACAATCTGTCCCGTCGAAGTCGGCCATCGCACAGCAACGGCTTGCCACCTTAACGCGATTGCCGAGCGGCTTGGAAGACCGATAGAATGGGACCCTGTCGAGGAAAAAATACTAAATGATCCCGATGCGGCTCGCTGGGTTGATCGTCCACGCAGGGCGCCGTATGTACTATAAGCCGGACTTATTAATATGCACTAACGATAATAACTTGCAATGAAAGGTAAGATAAAATGAATAAAAAGTCATCGATAATCATCACGCTCGTTATGGTGACATTAGCGATTTTTGCTTTCTCCACGACAGCCAGCAGCCAGGAAGAACAGGATTTGTTAAACCAGTTGACAGGCAAAGCCGAAGCTCCGGCTCGAAATGCCCAACAGCTTACAGAAGCATATCAGAAAGCAATAGACTATTTAATTCCAAATATGATTGCTGAAAATCCAAGAGCACAATACAACTGGCAGTTAGCCCTTCAGAATCTGGGTTCCCACGCTTCGCGTCCCGGCGCCGAGATTGAACGTCTGGCACTGGCTAAAATAATGATTAAAACTCTCGAAGAGAAAGAAATGCCAAACACATTGAAAAATTGGTTTGTCCTGCAGCTTGAACGAATCGGTAAAGCCGAATCGGTCCCTGCACTTGCGAAATTGCTCAAGACAGAAGACAAGAATCTTCGTGACTATGCCAGAACATCGCTCGAAAAAAATCCAGACGCAAGTGCAGCAGATGCTCTTTTGAAAGAGCTTGGCACTGCCGGTGAGTCGTCATGGAAAATAGGCCTGTTAAATTCGCTTGGCCAGCGCAAAGCCGAATCCGCGGTTCCGGCGATAACAAAAGCGCTCGATGATTCCGATGCGAAGGTTGCCGCTGCTGCCGTAACTGCTTTGTCTGGAGTAGGAAATCAGGCAAGCGTTCAGGCATTAGCTGAAGTTCTAAATAAACCGTCAAGTCCGATTTATATAAAAGCAGCGCAGGGACTTGTCGATATCGCTCAGGCAAAAGCGATAAATAAACAAACAGCAGATGCAGGAAAAATTTTCGACACGATATATGAAGCCGCATCGAAAACCGTTTCAGGCGGACCTGATACGACAAGTATTCGCATCGCCGCTATTAACGGAATGATAAACTGCAATCCTGAAAAAGGCGCGACCTTAATTGTGAATTTTATTAAAGATGAAAATCCGAGAATCCGTTCCGCCGCGGTTATGGGCGCACGCATGTCACCATCAGACGCCCCTGCTCAGGCATTAAGTAAAATCCTGCTGCAGCTTCAGCCTGATACACAGGTACAGGTACTTGGCCTGATTGGAGAACGAAAGGACCTTTCATCGATAAACGTTGTCAAAGAATCGCTTGCCGGTTCAAACACACAGGTACGCCTGGCAAGTATCGATGCGATGTCAAAGCTGGGTGATGCATCTTCTGCTCAAATATTATTTGATTTGGCGGTCAATGGTACGGGTAATGAAAAGGCAGCCGCCCACCAGGGACTGGTCAATATGAGCGGCACGAATATCGCAATTCTGCTTAACGCAAATTCCATGTCTGGTACTGTCCCGATGCGAGTTGAGGCGATTAATCTCTTAGGTGAAAAAAAGATGACAGATTCTTCGGAAAATCTGCTGAATATCGCTGCCGAAGACAACGAACAAATCAGCTCTGCGGCATTCAGCGCACTTGCGGAAGCTGCTGCCCCATCCATCATACCTGAGCTTGTTGGTCTTATAAGCAAAACAACAAACGACAGCGCCAGAAACAGCGGAATTACAACATTAAAATCGATAGTATCAAAAGCACAGGACAAAGAAACTGCTGCTTTGCTCATTATCGAACAGATAAAAAAATCTGAAGGACAAATAAAAACATCTTTGCTTAGCTCGTTAAGCGCAGCCGGAGGTTCGAAAGCATTAGCTTCTGTCATTGAAGCGGCTAAATCAACCGATGAATCATATAAGGATTCTGCGATACGTACTCTCTGCAACTGGCCTGATTACGAGGCGGCAAAAACATTGATTGATATCGCCTCTAAATCCGAGACGTCTGTTGCTCATCATGTTCTGGCTGTCAGGGGCATCCTTCGCCTGATTGACGGAAACGTTTCCGTGCCCGTCGAGGACAGAGCTTCTTTGTGCTTATCGACATACGAAATTGCACGCAGGAACGAGGAAAAGGGCCAGATTATTTCGGCTATGGCAAACCTTCCCGGAAGCAAAGTCGCTGATAAACTCATGGAAATCGCCGGTGGTGATACTTTGAAGAGCGAAGCAGCTCTGGCGGCAGTTCAGTTAGCCGGTAACATATCCAGAACAGATGGACAGGCAGGACAGGCTCTGGCACAGAAAGTCATTGACTTGAATATATCAGAACAAATCAATCTTGAGGCTCAAAACGTTATTTCAGGCAGAACGACAAGAGGCAGCAGAGCAGGTGGCGGAATGGGACAAAGAGGTTTCAGAGGTCCAGTTGCCCGCCCGGACAAAGCTGCAAGACTTGCATCCATAAAAGAACTGGAAACTCAACTCGCAGCGCTTAAAGCAGCTATTGACAAAGCTCCTGATAAAGATCCGAATTTAGCAGCTCTCGATGAAACTGCACGCATGCAAGCCATTCAAGCCATGCAGCCGGAAACAGATGCTATTACTGCAATTCAGACAACGCTTGCATCTTTAAGAGCAGGCGGCAGCAGCGGCGGTGGACGCGGCGGACGCGGAGGCACGGGAGGAATGGGTAATACGGCATCACCGGATGTCCTTTCAGAACTGCGCGTATTAGCTAATGGTGAAAAAGCACCCAAAACCGTAGCACGCCTTGATACCTTGATTAAAGAAGCCCAAACTCAAACCGGCAGACGTGCTGGCGGCATGGGTGGAATGAATGCTCCAGGTGCAGGCGGCGCAAGAGGTGACGCAAGAGGAACTGCCGCAAGAAGAGGACAATAAAAAGTTCCTGACTGCTTATCTTAGTTGGAAATTTTACACTCGGAATCAATCATGTATGTCTTTGATTCCGAGTGTTTTTATTATTTGACTTCGATAATCAATAAAAAATAATTTATATATTTATTATCCTGCTAATTTCTGCTATATTATTTTATCTTTTTTCTTTAATTTCAGATAATTTGACAACAAATGAGGATAATTTATGGCAGAGAAATTTGATGTTGCAGTAATTGGAAGCGGCCCGGGCGGATATGCGGCTGCAATTAGAGCAGCTCAGAGAGGCGCTGCGGTAGCGATTGTCGAAAAAGACCTTATCGGAGGAACATGCCTCAATCGCGGATGTATCCCTTCAAAAACGCTTCTTGCTTCGGCTCATACGCTTCTTTCAATAAGAAATGCAAAACTGATGGGTATTGATACCCAGCCGGCCATTCCTAACTGGCCTAATATTCAAAAAAGAAAAGAAGCCGTAGTTACTGGTTTCCGCAAAGGCCTCACCGGCTTGCTCCAGGGCAATAAGATAAAAATATTCGAAGGTACAGGCATAGTCACTGCACCGGGAAAAATTACCGTTAAATCAGATTCTTCAACAAGCGAATTTGAAGCAAATAATATAATCCTCGCAACAGGCTCGAAGTCTGTCGAAATCCCGACTATTCCATTCAACGGCAAAACTATCATCAGCAGCACCGAAGCCCTGAGCCTGGCGCAGATACCCCGCTCGATGGTAATCGTTGGCGGCGGAGTTATCGGCTGTGAAATGGCTTGCGTGTACGCCGCTATGGGTACGAAAGTAACAATAGTCGAAGCTCTGTCACGCCTGATTCCTATGGAAGATGAATGGGTAGGAAGACTCATAGAGAGGGAATTCAAAAAACTCGCTATCGAATCGTTCACAGGCAGGAAAGTTGTTTCAGTGGATACTGCCGCACTGCCGTCAAAAGTATCTCTTGATAATGGTCTTGTCATCGAAGCGGAAAAAGTGCTTGTTTCAGTCGGCAGGAGAGCAACTGTCGATAAAGAAACTGTCGAAGCCCTGGGGCTGCAAATGAACGGCCGCATAATTGCGGTTGATAAAAAAATGCGAACGAATGTCCCCGGAGTATATGCTATCGGAGACGTGCTGGGCACAACTTACCTCGCACATGGCGCTTTCGCTGAAGCAGAAATAGCAGCAACCAACGCAACCGGCGGAAATGCTGAAATGCACGATTACAATCTTATTCCAAGAGCGGTTTATACTTTCCCTGAAATCGCGTCCGTAGGCAAGTCGGAGGAAAAATGTCTCTCCGAAGGTCTCGATATTTCAGTCGGCAAGTCGTCCTTCAAAGCAAATGGCAGAAGCATCGCACACAATGAAATGACCGGCGAAGTTCGCGTCATTAAGGAAAACTCCACAAATAAAATTCTCGGCGTCTCGATGGTAGGCGCAACTGTCACGGAGCTGTTAGGAGCGGCCAGGGCAATCATCGGCACTTCCGAAAATATTTTCAATGTCTGTTTCCCCCACCCGACTGTTTCAGAGGTGCTAAAGGAAGCCGCCGAAGACGCCTTCGGCTTGAGCATACACAATCCGCCAAAATAAAAGAGAAAATTTTATTTATGTATTTTTTCTCTAAATTTTAAAATAAATGATGAAAATATAAGACTTGGTGGTATGAAAAAAGGAGGTATTAAAATTAAGGAATAAAAAAGGGGATTTTCTATGTGGTACAATCCTACAAAATAACCTGCAATTGCCCCGCTTATATAACCGATAGAAATTCCGATTATCACTATTTTAAAACGATATAACCAGTTTGTTCTTTTATTGAGATATATTACCAGTGTTGTCAATATAATACTGGGCCAGAGTAAAAGTAGAGAAATTCTGACGGGCATCTTTTCCCAGGGCAGGTCTAGCCTTCCGGCGGTTCTTCTAACAAGTTTAGATTTATCAAATAAGCTCGCAAACAGGAATTTATAAAATAAGAATCCTTTTACTCGTGAGGAGTCCCACATTAAAGCGTTATATGCCGTTGCACGAACTTCTTCATTTTTATCATAAGTCAGATTCTTTATTTTTATGAAAATATCAGGTTCTTTGCTCCATCTACCAACGTATCTCAATGCGCTGGCCCTGACCATGGGAGCTTCATCACTCAGATGTTTAGTTATTTCCGGCAAAGCATCATAATAGTTCCGATAGTCTATTGTGAAAATCACTTCTGTTCGTATTTCCGGCATATCATGTGAAACATATCGCATTATTTCCTTGGATATTTCAGTATCTTGTACGTTTTTGCGTCTTAATGATGAAATTAAAGTCCTGAGAGTATGATAATCCTGAGTCTTTTGAAGAAGCTCTCTGAGCTTTAATGTGGCAGATGGATGGGGATTATTTTCCAGCAAGTTAATATAAAAGATTTGCATCAATGGCTCGTTCTCGAGCGGTTCAAAAAGGTCGAAGAACTCTTCTTTATTGTATTTCCTATATAATTCATTAAAAGCATGACTTGATCTCAATCCCTGGTTTGGTATCATTAAGGAAATTAACATTTTACATTTATCATAATCGTTGCCGAGAGAATCTATTTTTAAAACATCCTTTATAACCAATTCGACTAAATTTACAAATTCGATATTCTCTGCAGCGGCATCTATAAAGCTGTATTTGCCTTTCTCGTTCTGGTGAAGAAATACAATGCATGTTTCTTCAGTGATAAATCTGGAGGAATCTCCTAAATAGAGTTTATTCTGAGAAGGTGGCGTTGCGAAACTTATTATTTCAGGGACATTATTGCCTTTATATATGGAGTTTACAGATATAGCGATATTTGTATCAATGTTTGTTACAGTTCCTCTAATTATTACATCTGAGTTGCGAGTTAAGTTCCAGTAATCGAAAACTTTTCGTTCTGATTCAAAATAACCGAAAGATGATTTACCGAAATTACTGAGAAAGAGTAAAGACAAAACTATTGAGATTGAATATGCTTTGTTCATACGTTTAAGCCTTTTATTATGTCCTTTTTTCTTTACATTTGCATAGACCGATAGATGCTTAGTTTGACTTATTTGTTGACAAAGAAAAGTAAAATGTTTGTAAAAAATAACTTTTTGAGCATAAGAAAGAAAAATAAGAATAATTTACTGAAAAAATGATTTTTTTGTAAGTTTTTGGGCTGTTTTAAGACTAATATATCAGTCATGGCTGAGAGAACAGGAGATGTAGTGGTTTTCGAGGAATCCAGCCGGAGCAATGAGGCTTTTTTCGAGAGCCTCATTGAGCAATACTCCGGCGACATCGCTCTATTAGCCAACCGGCTTCTTGGCTGGCCGGGCGAAGTCGAAGATATAACTCAGGATGTTTTCCTGGCCGCCTTTATCGGGTTTAAAAAGTTCAGACATGACTGCGATATAAAAAGCTGGCTCTTTACAATAACAATAAACAAATGCCGAACTTTTCGTTATAAACAGCTCTTTCATCGGCGTAAGATTATAAAAATATTGGACGCTGAATCGCACCCCGCCGCTGATAATAAAATGCTGGATGATGAAACCTTCCATAAAGTCAGGCAAGCCATTAAAGCTTTACCCGCTAAATATCGCGAAGCAGTTGTATTGAGATATTTGCAGGAGCTTGAGATAGAAGAAGTCAGCAGAATACTGGGGATTTCGGTCAATACCCTTCATGTGCGGCTTAGCCGGGCAAGAGAAAGACTTAAAAACGAACTCAAAGATATTATCTCGTAGCGAGGGCATCTTGCCCTCGCCATAGGAATTAAGTTATGAATGAAAATAAACTCAAAAACCTGCTTTGCAATGCAGACCATGACGCAGGAAAGCCTTGTCCTGTAAAAGTTGATATTTCTGCAATTACAAGGCGAGCACAGCGCAGAAGAATTTACAAGATTGCATATCCCGCCGCTGCCGCGGCTGTTTTGATTTTTGGCATTTCCTTCTGGAGTTTATTTTGTAAAAACGCAGAACCAGTAAAAGAACCAATACAACTTGCAAACAATATTGAAATAAAGATTAAGCAACTGCATGAAAGCACTGATAATGTTCTTAATCTCATACAGGAAATTCGCAAACAGGAGCAGGGACAGAAAAGACTTAATGAACTCGAAGCAGAACTTGCGGCAATTCCTGATCCAATTAAGCAAGTCAATGAGGAGCTTGATAAAACAGCGTTTACCCTCGTGTACGCGGCCGATAAGATGTATAAAGAATTGAATTTGACGGATTCAGCAGTCGAGACATACAAGCGGGTAATAAAGTTGTTCCCGGATAATCAATGGGCAGAGGTTGCAAGGGAGCGTTTGGAAGAAATTAAAAACAGGCGAAACAATAACGATAGCTCGAAAGGAGAATCAAAATGGCAACAGCAAAACACATTATCATAATATTTGCATTGGTCTTATTTTCGACCCAAGCGGCAATTCCAGAAACTCAGATTTCAAATAGTCGGCAGGCGAGCTGTTATTTGCAGATTACTACATATTCCGATTCTTTTAAATTCAACCTTATGGCTACAGTGCAAAGTTCCGGTGTTAAAGGAAAGGCAGTTCAGGATATATTAGGTGTTTCTCCTGACAAAGTAGAAGTTACAGTGAGTAACTATAATGGTGAAGGTAAAAGCGGCGTAATGACTTACACTTGTGAGTTAATAGTTGCGTTGAGTCCAGAGCTTTCACCTCAAGCAAATGGCATACTTAAAGCTATCGTCGAAAATCTGAAAAGAAGTCTGAAGGAGGCTTATAAAGAATATTCAGATGGATTCAATACACAATATGAAACTGCAATGAAAAATTACAAAGAAGCGGAATCCCAACTTAATAAACTCAATGAAGAACCAGTTATTAAAGTAATTCCCAATGATAATTATACATATGGTGATTATACAAATAAACAACTCGAAAAAGTAGTTAATCTTTCCAATTTAGATCCCTCGATATCCTTTGAGGAAGTTTTAAACATAATGGAAAAATCTGTAGAGCCGCCTTTGCAAATTCAGCCGAATTGGCGTGATCTGGCAGATTTACCTGACATTCAACCGACAACTCCTGCAGAAATGGGACCATTACCAAAAGTTAAGCTTCGTACAGCAATTGAAATTTTATTAGCCGGTCTTTCAACTCCTGATGTGCCGATTGGATATCTATATCATGATGGAGTAATAACAATAGCAACAAAAGACTCTATTAAAATCCCAATGGTTACTTTCGTATTTGACATCTCAGGACTTTTAGTAAATGGAAGAACAAGCAGTTCATTGATAAAAGCTATTAAAGAAACTATCGAGCCGGATAGCTGGTATGATGAAAACATCTCTGCTATTACTTCAGTTCCAAGTGAGAGATATGCTGGTTATGGGGGTGGATATAGTGGTATTCCCTCCCGGATTAAAACCGGTGATGGGAAAATTATTGATATGCAGGGAGGAAAAATATCTGTTTATAATACACCCGAAATCCAGGACAAAATCATCAGCTTCCTGACAACTTTTCCAAAGGAAATTCCATCTGAGCCGGTGGAAAGCATTCCTGCTCATATTCTTTTTGAAGAGCAGCAGAAATTAAGAAGTCAAAAACGGTTGCTTGAAATGGAAGTAGCGAGATTAGAAGCCCATCAATCAGCGGCGGAACGACAAATTCTTGTCTTGAGCGATAAAATGAAAAACGAAACTTCATTAGATCTATTAATCAAAAAACGTATAGTTCTTAGTGGTCAGTTAGAAGACTTGAAAAAGACCAGAGGAGAACAACACCCTGAAGTTGTGGCCGTACAGAAACAAATCGATGAAATACAAAAGCTGATCGCATCTTCCCAAAAAGATGCAATAACGTCGGAATTAGAAAGATTAATCGCAAGTCAAACAGAACGACTGGAATATCTTAAAAAAGAACATGAAGCCCAAGTTGCTCATGGAGTAGCTTCTCAAACAACTCCAAATGTAATTAATGAAGCAGAGGAAAAGCTCACCAGAACAAAAATCGAGCTTGCAAAAAGACGTGAAGAACTTGCTCGTCCTATAGGTATTGAGAACCTGGCAGCTCTTAATGAAAATCTTTCAATGGCGCTATTAGACCTTGCAGAAAAAAAAGCTCAATTCCAGGTTATTGAGAAACAGCTTGGCGAGATAGACAGCCAGATAAAAGCCGCGACAACTATTGACCCGAAAATACAAAAATACCGTCAGGCAAGAAAAGCATTCGAGGAAGCGGAAAAACGCCTGAATGAAATGAAAGCGATTCAAACGAATATGCAGCCGCCGCAGGTTATTGCGATTGGATTAGAGTGAGAAAAAGTTCATAAGTCATAAGAGTATAAGTGCAGGAATATTTAATTCGATGCTCTTATGCCCTTATGACATTTTTTAAAATTTGTAGGGTGCGTTATAACGCACCACTTCTTTATATTGATTATTTGGTGCGACACATCGCACCCTACATTGGCATTTTAGTAACTTTTAATGTTTAAAGTGCCGCTTGCCGGTGAAAACCATTGCGATTCCGTGCTGGTCGGCACAGGCGATGACTTCATCGTCTTTTTTGGAACCACCCGGCTGAACAATTACGGCTACACCCGCCTGGGCGGCGTTCTCGACATTATCCGGGAACGGGAAGAATGCATCCGAAGCCATAGCACAGCCTTTTGCCTGGTCTGCGGCAATCTTAAACGCTATGTGGCCTGATTCAACACGATTCATCTGGCCTGCGCCAACGCCTATTACCTTTTTGCCTTTGACCAGGACTATAGTATTGCTCTTTGTATGCTTCGCGGCAATCCAGGCAACTCTTAAATCTTCAAGCTGCTCTTTTGTCGGTCGTTTTTTTGTCGGGTATGTAAGCTGGTGCGGCTCCCAGCCTGCAAGGTCACGCTTTTGCAGAAGCAATCCGCCGATGATGCAGCGAACATCGAATTCGCTTATATCAATTTTAGAACGGTCGATAGGACCGGTTTCAATAATTCTTACCCTGCTGCCCCAGGTCTTGAGTGTCCTGATGATTTCGAGAGCCTCTTTATCAAATTCAGGAGCAATAATGACCTCCGCAAAAAATCCGCTCGCACCAAGCGCTTTTCCGAACCTGCTGTACGACTCCATAATGGTCTGCGCCAGCTCGACACTGACTTTTCTGTTCAGCGCGATGATGCCGCCAAATGCGCTGACTACATCACCTTCATACGCCTTCTGATACGCGACGCAAATATCGTCATCAATAGCGCAGCCGCACGGATTAAGATGTTTTACTACAACAGCGGCCGGCTCAGAGAATTCCTTGACAAGCTCGAAAGCAGCATTGGTATCAAGAAGATTATTGAAGCTGATTTCCGTACCGCCTTCGAGAAAAGCGCCGCTGGTAACGGAAGTTTCTCCTGTTTGGGAGAGTTTATAAAACGCCGCGGTCTGATGGGGATTCTCGCCATAACGAAGAGATAACTGCTTTTTAACAGCTATGGAGAAACGCTCCGGATACTCAACGCCGGCCTGGGCATTGAGGTATTTCGATATCGCGGCATCGTACGAGGCTGTCAGACCAAACGCAATTCTCGCACAATCGCTGCGCGTCTGCTCAGAGACAGCGCCATTACTTTTTTCCATCTCCTTTATAATTGCATCATATTGCGAAGGTTCAGTAACGACCGTTACAAACTTATTATTCTTGGCCGCCGAGCGAAGCATACTGGGGCCGCCTATATCGATATTTTCGATGGCTTCCGCAAGAGTGCATCCGGACTTTGCTATTGTCTGCTCAAACGGATAGAGATTCACACATACTAAATCTATCGGTTCGATATCGTGTTCCTTCATCTCCTGTGCGTGCTTGCCGTTGTCGCGCAGACCAAGAAGTCCGCCGTGTATTTTCGGATGGAGCGTCTTTACCCTGCCGTTCATCATCTCAGGAAAACCCGTCACAGACTCGATGTTTATAACATCCAGTCCCGCTTTTGAAAGTTCCTTTGCAGTTCCCCCGGTGCTGATAATTTTTACTCCGAATCCGCTTAGCTTTTTGGCAAAATCAACAATTCCGGTTTTATCGGAAACGCTAATTAACGCAGTTTTAATCTTTACATCCATTTGAATCCTTTCTCCTTACCGATAGTTAAATCACTCTCACTCATGTCTAATTTAATGGTTCCAAACAGGCTATTCTGCCGGCTTTGTCACCAATATATATTTTCGAATCCATAGTATTACAGGCATATCTTGTAACATCAGCAAAATTCGCGGAATATACGTTCTTAGCCGATGCATTATGCATTACAACCAGCGTATTATCTTCTGTAATTATATAGGCTCTTCCTCTCGATTCAGCGAGAAGCTCTACTCCCCCTGCAACCTCCCAGATAATCCTGCCGGTGTCTTTATCCATTGCCGAAACCGACATATTTTTGCTGAAAGCATTTTGATAGACCATATTTCGAGTTACACGAGGGCCTTTTTGAATGATACCCGGAACCAGAGTTTTCCATACAAACTTGTACGAATACATATTCGAGGCATCAATTTTGTACACATTCATGTCCTTGCTGGAGAAATATAAATCATTGCCGTCCCTGACAACCTGCCCAACCAGTCCGTCCGCGGCATTAAATTTCCACAGGCTCTTGGGTGAGTCGGGCAGCATGCTGTATAAATCTCCTTTGTCAGTTCCAAAAATAATATAATCTTCTCCCGGAACAACTGTAGTAATCATTGCATCATTTTCAGAAGCAACCTTGAAAAACTCGACCCGTTCTTCAGCCTTTAAAACATGCAGGCGCCTGTCGGTACCGCTAACATAGAAAAAAGAGTTATTGCGCACCACAGGACTTTCAATGCCATATCCGACTTCTGTCGATTTCTTTTCATTACCGGTTTTAGCCTCAAGCTCTACATACCTGTTTCCGACTACATATATAATCTGGTCATTGATATCAATGATTCCTTCGATTATGAGTCCCTCAAGTGCGATAGTTCTATTGAATATTTTATCGCCGGTTTTTCTGTCGAGAGCCATTGCAAAATTGCGATTTGAAATAAGATAAATCTGGTCCCCGAGAATAACCATTTGTTCCATACTTTCATTTTTTTTCATTGGCAGCGAGCTTTCCCAGACAAGCTTCAAATTTGCTGCTTCAAGAAGCCCAGGTGAAACCAGATTCATGGAAATATCAGTGCCGGCAAAACTATCATTAGAGCGGGTAAAAACCAGAAGTAAAGCTGTAAAAATTAAACTGTATTTAAATAACCTGAACATTAAGACTTCTCCTCACATTAAAGTACGAAACTTCATCACCCAATTTATCAACACCATAGAACTGTAAATCCACACTGACTGTTTATATGAATTTGCCGCCATAAATGCTTAATCACGGCAATTCGATAAAATCCGTCAGGTCAATGTTATTCTTTTCTTCGAATCCTTTCATCTCATTAATTCGTAAAATATCATCTTTAATTCGATTTACCAGCTTAAAAATATATGGCTTTCCTTCCAAACGATTGTTCAAATCATCGATCATAGGCTCCCAAGAACCGCCATACAACTGGGATTTAAGGACGACCAGCATACGATGCTCATCACTAAGGCCTGCAACATAGTCATCCACTGCCTTTTTCACGGCCATATCATTACTATTCAAAGTTTTTTTGTTCGGCTTATCCATTCGCCAAAACCTCTTTTC
Source organism: Sedimentisphaerales bacterium (assembly GCA_016931715.1). Classification (GTDB taxonomy): domain Bacteria; phylum Planctomycetota; class Phycisphaerae; order Sedimentisphaerales; family Anaerobacaceae; genus JAFGPS01. The sequence goes on along the minus strand of JAFGEF010000086.1, from coordinate 13,241 downwards.
ACCCTTATAGTAATCCCTGACGGCATAAAATGCAACAATTTTTCACAAATTCCACACCGTTTCATCCTGGCAATGACAAGTTGTCCGAATTATTCTGGCAAATGAATATACCTGGTAATATATTATCTATTATAACATGACGGCGAAAAACGCTAAGCCTTTTATTTGATATGACTTACAAAAAATAATTCAGCATTGAAACACGTTATTAATATTATATTTCAAGCCGATTCTGCCGTCTTTAACAAGCTTAAATAATTCAAAAGCAAGCATAATTTTTAATAACTAACAGCCTGTTCGACACTTGTCTGATCTACCGAATCTATAAATTGCTGCAAAGCAGCTTCCTGATCTGCAATGATTGCTTCCTGTTCAGCAACAAAGGCATTTAATTCCTGATTTTCCGCCTGTAATCTGATTATTTCCTTGGCATAGGCATATAGCTGTTCTTCTGCCGTTTTTGAAACATCACCGAGACTTCTTCTATCAGCCTTCACACCTTTATAATCAGCACACAAGGCATCATATCTTCCCTGCCAGTAATCCAATTCCTTCTGAGTTTTGGCAAGCTGCGTTTTAAGTTCCTGAATTTCACCTTTTTTATTATCGCAGCCAGCTACAGCAGCTATCATAGTTAAAATTATTAAAAATCTTAAACTCATGACTTTTTTGAACATTTTTCATCCTTTCCGTATTGACTTAATAATATTTATAACTTAGAAGCTTGTAAATAAGTTTAGCCGCAAGAAAATCCGGCGCTTTATTTTTCGGGTTTGGACATAACTCAACAACATCAAAACCCACTACTTCTTTATCGTCAAAAACGGCTTTTAACAACATTAATACATTATACCATAATAATCCCCCCGGCTCAGGTGTCCCTGTCGAGGGCATTATCGAAGGATCAAAAACGTCAAGATCGATTGTAATATACACTTTTTTGGTGAGTAAGGACAGTACTTTTTTCACCCAGTCATTGCTGCCATAGATATTTTCCGCAAAAAAAACACGGCTTTTATCAAGAGCTTCCTGTTCCGAATAATCCGTACTTCTTATGCCAACCTGTACAATCGGGCACAATTCTGATATCCGCGACATAACACAGGCATGGTTATATTTCGAGCCTTCGTATTCGTATCGCAAATCGGAATGAGCATCAAGCTGTAAAACTGTGAAATCTTTATATTTTTCCAGGTGCGCTTTTACCGTACCTGTACTAACCGAGTGCTCACCTCCCACAACAACGACAAATTTATTTTTTTCCAGATAAGAACGAACTGCTTTTTCCACCGATTCGACCATTTCTTCAGGCGGCATATCCACATCGACAGGTTTAGCTGTAAATATGCCTTTCAGATATACCTGCGAATCGGTTTCGATATCATACAACTCCATATGGGCGGAAGCATCAATTAAAGCTTCAGGACCCTTGTCGGCGCCTTTTTGCCATGTGCTCGTACCATCATAGGGAACAGGTACTATCACAATCTTCGCCTGCTCCGGGCTGGAATACTCTTTCGGTAAATCTGCAAATTTCACTTTTTCCCTCATGAATCCTAATCGAACAAAAATACCGCCATAGCAACGGTAGTTGTCCATAAATCCTGCTGGCCTCTTGCCGTCTGGGTAATGTTGGTTGTCCGAATGATCATGCCGCTCGATTTATAAACCTGCTCCTTTTCAGACCACGCTTTATTCGGATCAACTTCCAGACCGAGCGTTGTACCCAGCATTCCAGCCGCAAGGTCTTCTGCCATGTCAGCCGCTGTTGCTTCATTCATTCCGTGACCGTGAACTTCACTGAGATAGCCCCACTGGTTGCGGTCTCTGGGAACTGCTACTCCTATCGATGAGGTGACCAATCTTTGATGCTCATCGGTATCGGATCTGGCCATCACACAAAAGCATATCTCGCCCGGGCACAAACTTTTCAATCCATTACCTTTGCTGACCACCCTGCAATTTGGCGGTAAAATGGATGAAACCGTTACTAAATTTTGCTGAGCGACACCCGCTTTGCGCAGGGCTTCCTCAAAAGACTTGAGTTGATACCTGTGTCGTCCAACACCCCTTGTGAGAAATACTTTAGTCGGAACAAGTTTACTCATCTACATCTCCATAAAAACTATAAACTTATTAAACTTTAAATACTTAACATCAATAACCAGCGTATTTTAAATCATTATAACTTCAAACTCAAAACACAAAATTAAAACTTTTGTTAAAATATTAAATATTTTTCAGCTTTTTCCAGTCTCACGCCAACTTTGCCTACCTGCTCAATACTCCTGATTGGTGCATTTTGACGCGATTGTATGATACGATTCACTGTAATCGGTCCAAGACCAGGAACCCTAAGAAGAGAAAATTTTGATGCTCTGTTTATATCAACAGGGAATATTTCTGGATGCGTCTTTGCCCACATTTCCTTTGGATCAGTCGTGAGCGGCAGATTTCCATTTACCTCGAACATAATATCAGATTCTTTAAAGCCGTATTTACGAAGCAGAAAATCCACCTGATAAAGTCTGTGCTCACGGATTAGAATGTCTGCCGGATTTACCGTCTTATTTTTTTCACCCGATATCGATTCTTCTCCAAGCTCTCTCTGGTAAGCGCTGAAATAAACCCTGTGCATATTCAGCCTGTCATACAAGCCGAACATATATTTGACAATTTCCCTGTCCTGCTCACCGGCAGCGCCGACTATGAATTGAGTTGTCTGTTTTACTCTTTCGTATCGCGAACCTTTTTGTGTCAGGTTACTGATAAGTTTAATAGGCTCAATTATGTCTTTGATATAATTTTTCTTTGTTGAAAGTTTAGCGAGATTTTTTTCACCCGGGGTTTCTATATTGAGCGAAACCGCACTGGCAAGTGAAACTGCTTCCTCTACCGCCGCGTTGCTGGAACCGGGAATTACTTTCAAATGAATATAACCTTTGAATTGATATTTTTTTCGCAATATTTTTGCTATGGAATTTAACCTTTCCATTGTTATATCTGCCGAGCCGAACACACCCGAACTTAAAAACAGTCCGAACACTTTTCGCTGATTATAATAATCCAGAAAAACCTGCGCCGTTTCTTCAGGATTCAGAGTGCATCTGCGAATATCCATCTGCTCTCGAAGAGGACAATATTTGCAGTCATTTTTGCAAACGTTGGAAATCAGGGTTTTGAAAAGAATGCTCTTGCCGCCGTTGGGAAGCGTAACAGGGTATATCCACTTGCCGTCATTGCCTCTTTTTCGGCTTTGATAATCGCTGCTTCCGCATGCACACGCCAAATCATACTGTGCATCCGTGCTCAGTATTTCAAGTTTCTCCTGTGTACAGGGTTGTGAATAGATTTCAACCATTTGTCCATCCTGATATATTCACCCTCGAAATATATTATCGTTATTTTTTGCTGTTGTGCAACACCCAATTTTTGAAATGGCTGAAATTAACATATTTTACTTTTACACTTTCCAACATTCTTTAGAACCTCTAACAAAAAGAATCGTTTCGCGGGCATCTTGCCTGCGAAACATTACCAGAATGGCAATGCTACATCTTAAAAATTCATTTTGTTTGAGGTTCTTAAGCTTGCTCAATTAATTCACGTTTCTCTTTTTCAAAAATGTTGTACTTTTCCTGTGTATCTTTATAACTATATTGCAAACGCATCAGTGCGACATTAACCATTTCGGAAACCCGAAGAGCACTTTCCAGAGACTTGTTTATTTTTGACTGGACTACCCAATCGGAAATAAGACCATCGAAAAAATAATCGGCAAATGTCGAAAATGAATCTATCTCAATTTTAATATCGGTTTTCGTATCTACATCAGCCAATTCTCTTCGAAAAATCCGCAATTGCTGTTGAACCTCATGAATAAATTCTCTCGCGTTATTAATTTTTGAATGTTTCATGGCGGTTGAAATCAATCCGCCGCCAAGCATATCGAAAGCGCCCCAGTTCTTGGCGCTTTTAAGTGAGCTTATTATTTGATCCAGACCATTTAATGCAATCCTGCCCGCAGAGATTGCCTCTTTCAATTCTTTCATATCCAACTTCGCATCAGCTATTGATTCAGAAAGTTCTATCATCTTCTTCAAATTTTCGTTATCACTCTGTGAAATCAGTTGTTCTTTTTTCTTAATCAGAGTTTTATATTTCTCATCTATCTCTCCTATTGCGGCGATACGAGTTTTAAAACCTTCTATTTCGCGTTCGAGAGCCGATACAGAATATTTACATTCATCATATTTGAGTTTGGCGGCGAGAAATTCCTGACGTTCCTTTTCGAGATGCAAATCCTTATCTCCAAGAACAAAATGAAAAAGACCTGTCAAACTCAATCCTTCAAGTTTTTTTACATCATCATTTTCTTTATTCAAAACAGATCCCAGATCCTTGAGCTTTTCTCTCTTTTCGAAAAGCACGCCTGCTGTTCTCTCGATATCTGCTAGCAGTTTTTGCCTGATACGAAACTTCTCTCTGATTTCCATCAACTCTTTATCTAAATATTCAAACAATCTTTCTCCCTATACAAAGCAATTGTAAAACGTTCTGAATAAGAAATTTTGCGATGTCTTATGTTTTGGATATTTTATTATTCGACATCTTTTCCATAAGTACTGTAAAAGTTTGTTTTTTGATCCATCGATGTAGCTACTTTAATTACGCCTGAACCTTTAAAAAATTCATTATTTTTTCCCGACCTGCTCCAGAATCCACTTTGCAACCACATCAAGAACATCCTGCGAAATACTTTCTTCTATCTGCGAATATTCCGAAACTGCTCCGGTTTTAGCCTTTTGAAACAGATGATTCAGACCGGGAAACTCTTTGATATTGTAATTCTTATTGCCGCCTTCCTTTAATGCTTCTTCGATTGCCGACAAGTTTTCTTTGGGAGCAACCTGTAAATCCAGCGAACCATTAAGAGCCAATACTGGACATTTAACCTTCGTTAAAACAGGCTTCGGATCATATATCAAAAAGAACCGGAACCAGGGACTTGTTACTTCGTTTAGAGTTTTTTCTATTAATTCCTTATTGTTTCCAATTTGATTCGTTAAAATCTCACGAGTTTTTTTCTCAAGAATTTTCTCATCACTTTCGTTCTTTATCACATCAAACTGTTTATTCAGGAATTCCAGTTGTTTCGCCAGAGCTTCATCACTTGCACCGGCGTTTTTAAGGATTAGTTTATTCTGTAAATACAAAATTTCTTCCCCAGTCACACCAGTACCAGCCAATAAAACAATAAAAGCCACATCAGGAGATTTAACAGCGGCAATAGGCGCAATAATTCCTCCCTCACTGTGACCAGCAAGACCGATTTTTGCCGGGTCAATTTCCTTGCGTGACTTGAGAAAATTCACTTCGGAAATTATATCACCCGCAAAATCCTCGCTCGTCGAATCAGCAGTATTTCCAGTTGAACCTCCAACTCCCCTGTCATCAACTCGCAAAACAGCTATTCCTTTGCGTGTTAAGTAATCAGCCAAAACCCAAAACGGCTTATGACCGAAAATCGTCTCGTCGCGGTCTTCTGCGCCGGAACCTGAAATTAGTATAACAGCCGGACATGGTTTTTCCGAACGAGGAATTGTCAATGTCCCTGCGAGTTTAATATTCGCTTCAGGATTTCGGATAGTTATTTCTTCTTCAATATAAGGGTATGGCTTCTTTGGCTCCTGTGGACGACTTGCTTTTGGAGCCTCATCAGTTCGTTTGAGAACAAGAGGCATGGAAATACCGCTCTGCTTTAACTGGCCATCGAAAGTTCCGTCCGGTTTCAATGTCCCCTCGAAACTGCCCCTGATAAGCTGCACATCAAGAAGAAGTTTATTATTTTCAAAAGATACTTTACTTACCGGAATATTAGCCGCTCCCTGGTCAGGACTATCCATGGTCGCAGAAAGTGAGCCGTTTTTATCTTTACTGATTTTAAATACAACTCTAACCTCTCCGCCTGGAATCTTCACCGTCCCCATCCAGATACCCCCGATGTCCGGTTCAGCAGCAAAACTTATATTAGATAAAGTTACAATTAAAATCAGCGCCGCCGGAATTTGCATTTTGCATCTTTTGTTCATTTTCAAATCTCTGCTGTATAAGTAATTTTATTCAATTATTACCGCGGTTCCGTACACTAATATTTCAGCAGCGCCGCTCATAATCTCCGAAGTCGAGAACCTTATTCCAACGATAGCATTTGCTCCAAGCGTCTTCGCCTCTTCTGCCATTCTGTCAAGAGCCTGCTCTCGCGATTCAGCCATTAATTTGGTATATTCTTTAACTTCGCCTCCGACAAAATTACGAAGCCCGGCCATTATATCCCTGCCGACATGTCTTGCACGAATGGTATTTCCCCGGACAAGCCCAAGCTGTCGTACAATTTTTCTGCCGGTAATTGTCTCTGTCGTTGCCAAAAGCATATATATCTCCTTCTTGCGTTTACGTTTAGATAAGTAGCAGGGTGCGATGCATCGCACCATCTAATCGGAACAAGAAAAAGGTGCGTTATAACGCACCCTACAAACTACTATTGTAACGCATCAACTCATTAACTTTTTATCTCTGAACATTTTTATATCTGTCTTTCTTCCAGAAATACAATCTTTCCCGAATGACAGATACGAGTAGAATCGCCAGTCCGATTACCAATAAAACCAGACCTAACTTGAAAAGAAATTCCACATTTGGATTCTCAATTATTTCTTCTATTACTTTGAATCCGCAGAAAATTATTAAAATAACGGCCGCTATGGAAAGTATTATCCAGCCAGCGCCAAGCTCGATTCTGTTGTAAATGCCGCTCCAGTAATCCTGCCATAGCTTGTCCTCAGGCTCAGCCAGAGTCAGGTCGTCAGTTATTGCTTTCAGGCTCTTGAATTCCATCAATTCTTTCGTACATTCAGAACACCCTTTAATGTGCTCTTCGAATCTTTGTTTCTGTTCGTCGCTAAGTTCATTGTCCAGGTAGCCCATCATCATGTCTTTCCAGTCATTGCATGTCATTTGGCATACCCCCTTTCTCGTCGCTCTTGGTGTCGCGGGCATCTTGCCCGCGTTTAGAACTCTGTCGATTCGCGGGCAAGATGCCCGCGACACGATGAGTCACGAGACCAGAGTCACGTGCTTTCAATAATTCTTCCAGATGCTTACGTGCGTAATACAATCTGCTGGTTACGGTGCCTTTATTGCAAAACAGGACTTTCGCCATTTCATCGTAAGACATATTTTGAAAATGCCTCAAAACAATTACCTCCCGATGTTTCTCGTCGAGTTTTCCGATAGCCTGCCAGACCTTGTCCTTCATCTCGCTTCTTTCGGCCACTTCATCCGGCGAAAAGCAATCATTCTGAGCTTCCGCTTCCGGGCAACCTTCTACATCCAAAGAAGCGGCGTTTCTGAACTTCTTTTTCCGAAGGTGGCTTATACATAAATTCTTCAGAATTTGATAAAACCATGGAAAAAAGCCGCACTCCGGCCTGATTTTACCCATATTGCGAAATGCCCGAACAAATGCTTCCTGTGATAAATCCTGTGCGTCTTCGCGGTTTCCCACGAATCCCAATGCAATGTAGTATGCATCTTTCATATACTTGTTCACTAAAACTTCAAAGGCTTTCTTTGAGCCGCGACGGCACATCTCCATCGCGTCCAGCTCTTCCTGGCTAACCCTAAGCTGCTCTGGTTCAGGGCTAATGCCGGGTTCGTTATTCGGTTCTACAACCAAGTCCTTCAACTTCGTATCCTATACAATATACGCACAATGAACAGTTTTCTTCATATTTTATACTGAACTTTTGCCCATTTTTTTATATTATCCTTGATTAAAAGGCAATAAATAAATCGCTCGTTTCAGGCATTGAGCCATAAAGACATAAAATTTATCCATTTGTCCAATAATCTTCATGTTTTGCTTGACTTGCAGCACGATTATATGGTATAAATGAATAATCTTAATAAGAAATAATAATTTGTTCTTCGATTAAAATCATTATCAAAATCCGTTTTTAATGATCTTTGAAAACAAGAATATTTATATTATTAGGTAAAGAAAGAGTCTTTGTCTGGACATTTCAAAATACATTTTCCTTCTTAAACATTAATAATACCTATCAATCTTCAGGCAAAATATACTGTTTACTGCAGCTTAATGTGAGCGTTTTCAGTTAAGATTTTCTTTTCGATTATGCTCTTTAACTATTACAAACTGTTAATATCAATTTTTTATGGTTCGTTATTGAATAAATAATGAAGGAAGGAGGTATAGGCAAATCGAATAACATTATCCTGGGCAGATAAATGTTATGTACAAAGATAAAGTGTATAATTGAAAAGATTCTTAACCAGAGTTAATATGTTTTTGAAGGAGGTGTATTATGTGGATAAAGAATACGATTCTAATTACATTATTATTATGTTTGGCAGGATTTAGTCAGGCTCAGCCGGTCATGCCAACAGGTTCTTTTTACCTTGAAGCTTACGACATGCCAGGCTGGTACATGACATGTGTTCCTACCGGTAATCGGCGTATCATACTGGTTCAAGGCAAGACCCCCGAAGCCCTATGGCTGGTCGATGCACCGTTCGCCGGCAACGCAGCTACAACTATCTCGCTTACGCCAGAGGTATTGCCAGGGTATTACGCGAGGCATGCAGGCTGGATAATGTACACCGATCCGTCTGCTGGGGCGGATCAATATTACAATAATGATGCCAGTTGGCACCCGCGGGCGGGTTTGGCAAACCCAGGCGATTCGACTCTCGTTTCATTCGAGAACAATCAGTATGCAGGCAACTATATACAACACAACGCACCTGGTGCTACTCCGATCGAGTTCGGGACTGGTTCCGGTCTCACTGTACCTGCTGGACAGGAAGGACGAGCAACGTTCAGAATCGTGCTTCCCGACACATCGAGGGCATCCAATCCGAAGCCAGCAGATAAAACTAATGAAATTTCCATAGACGTCGGAGAAATTTCATGGACGCCCGGAGAATTTATTCTTACAAACGGCGGTACGCATAATGTATTCTTCGGAACAGACGAAGCCAGTGTTACCAATGCAACAATAGCTGAGCCTTTAGGAACTTCCTTATATGAAGGTCTTGATGTCAATAATGTAATTCTCGACAGACTCGAATATGGTACGACTTATTACTGGAGAGTCGATGAAGTCAATATCCCATCGAAACCTGGCACTTCTAAAGGCCTTATCTGGAACTTTACAACGGAACTGGAAGGTTATCCTCTTGAGCCTGTGCAAATTATTAATGTTACAGCTTCTGACAATCCTGTTTATCCGGAAGAGCAGGAGCCGAATATGACGTGTAATGAGAGCGGCCTCGATGTAAATGATATGCACTCGACCGAACTGGCAACAATGTGGCTGGGTATGGCAGATGAACCAGGACAAGTCTGGATTCAGTATGAATTCGACAAAATTTATAAGCTCCATGATATGCTTGTCTGGAACTATAATGAAACACCTCCGGGCGAGACTTATGGCGCCAAAGATGTCAATATTGTATATTCTCTGGATGGTGTAACATGGACAGCATTAGGCGACACTGTTGTATTTAATGAGGCAGCAGGTTATGATACTTATTCTGCAAATACAACAGTTGATTTCAGCGGCAAAGCAGCGAAATATGTTAAACTTACCTTCTGGAGTTCATTCGAGGATGGTCTCTATACCGGCGGTCTCAGTGAAGTTCGTTTCTCAGCAATTCCGACACGGGCAACTGAACCGGATCCTGAAGATGAAGATACAGGCATTGCAGTAGATGCTCTTTTAGGCTGGAAAGCCGGAAGAGGCGCTGCTGAACATAATCTGTATATCGGTACAGATGTGAACGCGGTAACAGAAGGAACTGCTTCTATGGCAGTTCTTCAGGATGTAAGTTATGCACCGGTTCTCGAGCTTGCCAGAACATACTATTGGAAAGTAGATGAAGTCAATATGGCAGAAGAATATACCACATGGGATGGCCCGGTATGGAGCTTCTCTACGGTTCAGAGTATCGTCGTTGACAATTTCGAGGTCGGCTATGATGATTCTGATGCAAATGCAGTATGGGTAACATGGAAAGACGGATTTGGCAATGAGTCTGTCAACGGCGCCCTGATGGGTTATGAATTCCCGGGGCCATATCTTTCTACAACCAACTACAACGGCGGACATTCAGCCCCAATCAGATATAACAATACAACAGCCTCTTATTCGGAGGTTAAGGCTCAGTCTGAGGAGCTTCCTATAGGCACTGTTGACTGGACAATTGGCTCACCTACCACGCTGGTTCTTTGGATTTATGGTGATCTTGGTAATAATGCTGCAACTGACAGGTTATATGTCAAAATCGGAAGCGCCAAGATATTATTTACCGGAGATATATCCAAACCGAGATGGATGCAGATGAATATCCCGTTATCAACTGCTGGTATTAATCAGAGCAACATTTCTTCAATCACGATTGGCCTTGAGAAAATCGGCTCCGCAGGCGGCACTGGTACAGTGTTAATCGATAATATCAGACTCTATCGCGAAGCTCCGGCATTACCAACGGAAGAAATATGGATTCAAGCTGAGGATGCTGTTTCGATTACAACTCCATTCGAGGTATTTACAGAACTTGAAGGTGCTATGGGAGGCCAGTATATCGGCAAAACTAATAACACTGGTAACAACACCACTTCTTCGCCAGCTCCCGATGCCACGGCTACTTATACCTTTACTGTTAATGGTGGAGTATATAGGATTGATTGTCGTATTATCACTATCAGCAACAGTGACGGATTCTGGATTCAAATACCGGAGATAACAGATGCCAATAATATTAAGGTATCGACAGGTGGTAATGCGGTACTTACCGGCGGCTGGATAGATGGTAATAATATGCGGCCGAGAGGTACAACCTGGCACTGGGCTTATCTTTGCAGCAATGACAATAATAACGAGCCTCCAGTTGAGTTCATTTTACCTGCAGGCACATATACTCTTAAGCTTGCCAACAGGGACGATGGAACCATGCTTGATGCTTTTGTTGTAACTAAGGTTCGTGATTTATAATTCTGAATTTATTAATTAAAAAAAACGAACTATATGCAAAAAAAGCGTTGAATTTCAGGGCTTATACCGATTTTTATCGGTATAGGCCCTTTTTTATCATTAATCCGATATATCAGGTTAAAACGGCTTTTTTAATGAATTTCTGCTTTTTTTATTATATATAAAACCATTTTTTTCCTTGACTGCACAGGTATAATTTTGTTATAAATAATATGGTATTAGTGTTTATATCTGAAATGATAGAATACTGTGGATTTTATTTTTAGACGGTTAAAATAACTTTTTTTAAGGTTAAACATGGACCGTATGGGGAGGTGTAAGGATATAAGAAAGTTTTTATATACTTTACGCGGTTTATGCAAATCATATATCTTGCAAAAATATAAACACTAAGCTGCATTTTAATTTTGTTCTATTAGTGTGCTTGTAATATTATAAAATAGAGCAGGACAATATTGGAGCAAATTTCTGCTGTTTATATTTTACATTCACACAGACATATCAAAATTGTTCTTTTATATTGAATATATTCATAAAAATAATAGTCAGGCTGGAAAATACATGAGTTTTTTCGGCTTATGAATTTTATTTTTGATTATGTTCTTTTACATCACAAACTATGAATAACTCGTAACCGTTCACGGAGACATTGTCATTCCCGCGCAGGCGGGAATCCATATTCATTTATTTTCTGGATTCCGCAACAAGTGCGGAATGACAATCGTGCGTTCTTGTATTTATAAAAAGCAAAACAATGTTTTCTGTGAACGCTTACAATAACTCTTGTTTTGTGGTTCTTTATTTTAAAAGGAAGGAGGCATAGGCAAATCTAATAACATTATCCTGGGCAGATAAATGTTAAAACAAATAGTAAGATGTATGAGTGAAAACATTCTTATAAAACAATTACTTTTTTTTGAAGGAGGTTTGTTATGTTTAAGAAAATTATTTATTTTTGTCTTTTTGTTATGTTAGCAGGATGCACCAATGCAGCAGGCCAGGAACTCGTGGGTTGGTGGCCGTTAGATGACGGCGCCGGTACGACTGCTGTCGATTCATCCGGCACTGGAAATAATGGTACTGTCACAGGTACTGCCACATGGGTGGAGGGCAAAGTCGGCGGCGGCCTGCAGTTAAGTGGGTCAAATAATTACATCACTGCCTCTCACATCGCGCTTGACAATAGAAGCTTCACAATTGCCATGTGGATCAAACCGTCAGTGCTGAGTGCCAACCACGACCTTTTCGCTCAAGGTACCGCAGGAACCAATACGCTTTTGCACATTCGTTTAACTGGACCGAATGCCCAGTATACGCCAGCAAATATTGTTCGCTTCGCGTTCTATAACGGCGATACAGACTCTCCAGCCAACCTCATCCAGGTTGATAAATGGTATCACATCGCCTGTGTGTTCAATATCAATACCATGACCAGATCAATATATATTAATGGAGAGCAAGTTGGGCAAGGAGCCGCAGCTTCAGCGTTTCTTGGGACTACGGGCGATCCCCAATTTGGAGCTGGAACTATGCTGGGAGGAGAGTACTTCAATGGCGTTCTGGACGATATCAGGGTATATACCAGCGCTCTGTCGGCAGAAGATATAATTGCTGTGATGACAGGTGTAAAAGGCCTGGCTCTTAATCCCCAGCCGTCAAATGGTGCAAAAGAGATACCAATAGATGTAGGCGGAATTTCATGGACACCCGGAGAATTTGTTAGTACAGACGGTGGTACTCATAACGTGTTCTATGGAACAGATGAAGCCAGCGTTACCAATGCTACAATAGCTGAGCCTTTAGGAACGACTTTGTATCAGGGTCTTGATGTGAACAATATCGCTCTCGACAGGCTCGAATATGGTACGACTTATTACTGGAGAGTCGATGAAGTGAATATTCCGTCGAAACCAGGAACATCTACAGGCAACGTTTGGAACTTTACAACAGAACTTGAAGGTTATCCTCTTGAACCGGCCCAAATTGTTAATGTAACCGCTTCTGAGAATCCTGTTTATCCGGACGAGCAGGAGCCGAATATGACGTGCAATGAGAGCGGGCTTGATGCCAATGATTTGCACTCGACTGAACTGGCAACTATGTGGCTGGGTATGGCAGATGAACCCGGACAAGTCTGGATTCAGTATGAATTTGACAGAGTTT